>DASWHT010000312.1:0-10465 GCA_036398075.1 Binatia bacterium
GAGGAACCCACCATACCTGTGGAACATGAGGTAAGAATCAGAAGCAGCAGACTGACAAAAATTGTCTTCGGTAAAGTTTTCATGTCGCCACACCGGCGTTGACGCCGGGTTAGGGATTGAACGTTCCCTGGTGCAGGTGCAGCAAGCATGCCAATCGGTGATGTAAAGTAAGGCGTTAAGAAAGGGCTTCACTATTCGCGACTCCTGGGGTCATACGGGAGGGAATACGAACCCGGTAAACATACCGATGAGCAAGAAGCGTAGACAAATTTTGTCGGACCCAGCGAGGTTTTGTCGTTTATCGCAAGGCGCTAGAATAGCGCCGGATTCGTCCGGGAAATGGAGACAGGCGCGCATTCAACCGAGTTTGCGTCTAACGAGAAATCGTAAACCGCCAATGAGTGCCAAGAGGTTCTTGATTCGCCGGCCAATCCAGTTCAACTGACTGGAAAGGGCATTGAATTATGAGGCAGGAGAGACTATCAACAGTCGCTTAACGCTGATTGCACGGATCCACCAAAGACGCATGAAACTTAGAGCGCATTTTCTGCCGGTAACCATCGGAGTGAGTTTGGCCGCGCTCATTTACGCCGCTTACCAGCTTGGTTTGTTGGCCAAAATCGAGCTGCACAGCCTGGACCTGCGATTTCAAATGCGCGGAACGGTGGCACCCGAAGCGCCCATCGTGGTTGTGAGCATCGATCAGGACTCTTTCGACGAACTTAACTTGCCATGGCCCTGGCCGCGCGACCTTCACGCCACGCTGGTCAGGAAGCTTTCAAGCAGCCAGGCCAAGATAATCGGTCTCGATATCCTGTTCACGGAGCCCAAATCCGATCCGCGCGAGGACCGCGAGCTCGCGGCGGCGATCAAACAAGCCGGCAACGTAGTGCTCGCCTCGGAACTCACTGAAGTGGCGAGCGACTTCGGGCCCAAAATGACCATGAACCTGCCAATTCCGTTGATGCGCGAGGACGCGCTTGGCTACGGTCCGGTGAATCTGGTCACCGACCAAGACGGCCTTGTTCGCAGCGCTCGGCCCGCGTTGTCCTTTCAAGATAAGGTCTACCCCAGCTTTGCTCGTCTGATACAGCAAGCGGCGATGACATCCAAAGGGACGTCGGACGTGACGATCGATCTGGAGCCCCTCTTGATCAATTTTCGCGGCCCGCCGCGCACCTATCCAACCGTGCCCTACTACCGAATCTTGCGGGATGAAATCGACCCTGCCGTGTTTCGCGATAAGATCGTTCTCATAGGCTCCTTCGCGCCCAGCCTGCACGATGTTTTTGGCACCCCTTTTTCCGCCACCCAGCCGATGGCTGGAGTGGAGATCCAGGCCAACTTGATTGAGACGTTTTTCGCCGGCAATCCAATTATCCCTCTCGCTGATTGGCAACATGCGCTCATTTTTATCCTGTTATGCGGGTTTACTATTTGGCCATCGATCCAGCTCAAACCCGTCAAGGCTTTCGCCGTCGTAATCGCCTTGGCCGCGTTGTTCGTCTTGGGTTGCATAATCGCTTTTTCAAAGTACCGGCTCTGGCTTCCCATGACACCGGCGCTCCTCGGAATCGTGCTGAGCCATGGCGGATTGACTCTGAATAATTATGTCAGAGAGCAAAAAGAGCGCCTTCGTTACCGCGCGCAATTCAGCAGATACGTTTCCCGCGATATCGTCGAAGAGATTTTGGAAGACCGCGAAGGTCTCGCGCTCGGCGGCAAGCGCCGGCATATTACCGTGCTTTTTTCGGATGTCCGAGGCTTCACCGGCATTTCGGAGAAAATCGAGCCTGAACAGGTCGTGTCGTTCCTCAGTGAATACTTTGCGAAAACTACCGAAATCGTCTTCAAGCATGGTGGGACAGTGGACAAATTCATCGGCGACGGGATGATGGCGGTATTCGGAGCGCCCAAATCTCACGGCGACGACGCCCTGAGGGCCGTAAAGACAGGTCTCGAAATGGTCGAAATGGTGGAAAACCTCGACCCCAAATGGGCCGAGCTTATGGGCCGAGCTTTAAAGATCGGCGTCGGGATCAACTCCGGAGATGCCGTGGTGGGAAGTATTGGATCTGAGCTGCGTTCCGATTTCACAGCGATTGGCGATGTTGTCAATCTCGCTTCCCGGCTTGAAGCGCTCACAAAAGAGATGGGGGTGCCGATGCTCATCAGCGAGTTTACCGCCGTAGAACTACCCGAGGGGGTACCGTTGAAGCCGTTACAACGAGTCAAGGTGCAAGGCCGAGAAGCGCCAGTCCTGGTTTACACTTCAGCGGCGTTCCACCGCGAAGAGGACACTGCGGTGGAAGAGTCGATGGAGCCCTACGTGCAGCGCCACAAGTAGAATCTTTGCCGCGGCAGACGGTTACGGCGAGAAGAGATTAGCCTCGCCTAGCCCATCAGGCCGAGGTATCTCCAATACGGGATCGCTGCTATGAGGGCGGTGATGTAGGCGAGGGCGTAGATGGGATTGAGGCGGCACATGAGCGGATAGCTGAAACCTTTTTTCTCGGTGGTGGAGTACGCCATCGTATGCCAGTCCACCTGAAACGGGAAAAACCAGACTTCCGATGCCATCAGAATGATCATGGCGATGATCCAGGGACTCATGCCGACATCGACCGACAACGGGACCAACGCGACGGAGAGCGTTACCACGGTAAGAAAACTAGTAAAGAACAACTTGAGCGCGTAGGTAAGCAGGGCGATAACGACGAAAAACCAAGCGGGATGATTCATAAAAGGTTCGATTGCCGGAGTGATCAGTTCCACCAGCCATTGGTCGATTCTGGCCTGAGTTAAGAGCGTGGGAATGCTCAACGTCACGCCCATATAGAGGAGTAATTCCCAATCAATCGCCCTTTTCAAATTTTGCCAGCCCAAGACACCGGTATTGACCAAAACGCAAAAGGCAATCAACGCGATCCAAGCGCCGTCGATACCGTGATAAGAGACCGTCAGCCACCCTGTAACTGTGAAGCAAAGCACTCCCAGACTGATCCATTCCTTGGCGGAGAGCGGCCCCAGAATCTCCAGTTGGGTTTGCACCATTTTATAAGAAATCTTCGGCTCCGACTCGGGCCGGAAGATGAGAACGATGGCGGCCAGCACGATGACGAGGACGATCAACGTCGGCGGCAAGGCGGCGAGAAACCAATATCCCCAGGTGAGTTGGCTGCGCACATCCGCAGGCAGCAGGCCCCAGGCGATCAAACTGGTGGTGGAACCGGTAAGAAAAAGAAAACCGAGCTGGCCCAGTCCGAGAAAGCTTGCGGCGAACAAACCGGTGGATGCCCTGGAAGGGGTTTTATAGCCAAGGCTCTCGGAAAGGTTCACCAGCATCTGGCTGATGACGACTGTTCTTGCGGTCTGTTGCGGGATCAATGCCATGACGACGACGCCCATGAGGCCCATGCCGACGACCTGCCAATAAAAACTCAAAGGGAAAAACCGCACCAGGTGCAGGGAGAGGCGATAAAATAGACCCGAGCCGGTGATCGCCGCTCCCAGGCCGAGCACACCCAGGGTCATAAACCAAGTGGTGCTGGCGAAGCCTCCCAGGACGGTTTCCCGCGATGCCAATCCCGTAAGTATCAGTCCCAGGGCGAAGATGAACGCTACGCCGTAATCGGGCAACACCCAGAAAACCCAATAGATCAACGTTAGGGACAACAATCCGAGTAGTTTTGTGCCGCTGTCATCGAGGCCGATGTCTGGTTTGCCAAACCAGAGATAGCCCCATAGGCCCAAGCCGAGAATGGCGCCGAACCATTTGCTGACCGATCCTATTTTGACTGAGCCGGAATATTTTCCCAGCAGGTAACTGAACAGCGAGCCCACGACCCCAGCTGCGCCCACCGGGTTTGTCGCGGCTTGATGGTTCTCGTCCAGGTAAAGTCTTGAGACCTCGCCGGACGATATCACGCTCTCATGACCAGCCATGTCGAGGGCGCTGCGCAAACAGCTGAGCGCCTGGGCAAATTCCTTTCTCCGCGCCAGGGTTTCCGCCATGCGGATATGGCGAGTGATGGCTTCGGCACCGGCAATTTCTCGAGATCGTTGAGAAAGAACTTCCTTGTAGATGCGGACGGCGCCCGCCGCGTCGCCCAGTTGGGCCAGCGCCGTCGCTTGCAAGTGGACCAGGCGCGGGTCGGAATAGAGTTGTTCCCTGGGCAGGGAATCGATGGTCGCCTTGACAAACCCAACAGCGCCGCTGAGCAACGGCTCCTGCTGCGCTATCAGAAGCTCGGCCGCTTTGGGCGAGTCGCCGGCTTCCAACAGATGGTAAATCGCTTGCCGCCAATCGCCCAGCGCCGCATACTCGGCGCCGATTTGCCGGTCGAGCTGGAGTTTGGCTTCTTTGCCTTCGACTTCGAGCAGTTTTTCCCGCAGGAAATCTTTGAAGTAGCTGTGCAGCTCGTATTTTGTTGCGTCCAGGCGGCGGACCAGACGGAACCGGTTCTTTTCGAGATCCTCCAGGTATGAATTGGCCCCGGCGGCGCCGAGCAAACGCTCTACCGTGGAACTGTCGATATCGCTCAGCAGACCGGCGCGGCGGAAAAACTGTTGTTGTTCCGGCGGCCGCGAGCTGTAGAACTCTCCCGCCAAGGAGTTGAAGGCTTCGCGTCCCGTGGAATATTGCCGATCCAGGTGAGATAGTCGCTTGCTCAGGGTGGCGCAGAACTGCAGGAGCCACGTCGGATGTTTGTCGATGAGATCATCCCATGCCTCGCGGCTAAGGCGCCAGAGCGTCGTCGGCTTTACCGCGAAGATCGTCGCTGAACGGGGCTCGCCGGTAAGCAGCGCCATTTCCCCGAACCAGTCCTTCGCCCCGAGCACAGCGACGACTTCCGACTTGCCGGCGCCGCTTTCCAGCATCACCTGCACCGCCCCGGACTGAATCAGATAAAACGCATCGCCTTGATCGCCTTGGGAAAAAATCGTTGTCCCGGCGGCAAACGAAGTCTCCTCCATTTTGCCGAGAACTTTCGCGGTATCTTCGCGGGAAAGCCCGGAGAATATAGGAATGGTTCTTATGGTGTCAGCGACGGGCTCCATGAGTTGGCTCGGTCAGCGAATGACCTTGTCGGCCTCTCTCAAAATGTCCTGATTAAGAGTGACACCAATAAGGTTCGCCGTTCTGTAATTGAGGATTAAATCAAATTTAGCAGCCCGCTGAATCGGTATGGTTTCAGCCTTTCGCCCGGTCACGATCATATGTACAAGGCGGGCGGCTTGCCGGCCCATTTCATAATAACTCGGTCCGTAGGCGGCCATCGCCCCTTTGATGGACCAAGTTTCATCAGTGAACATGGTCGGCAGCTTGTTCTTTCTTGCAGTTTCAAGAACAAAATCGGCCTCGCCTTCAACTAAGTCATCCGCAACATGGAACAGGGCATCGCCCGCAACGTTCTTGAGATTTTGGACGGTTACCTTTAACTCTTCTGCCGTTTTGATGCCATGTCTTACCGCTTGGAGACCCAATTTTGCCGCTATCGTTTCGACGTAGGTAAAATTCTCTTGGCCGGATTCCTTTTTCGCGTCGTAGAAGACATGGACGCGTTGCAGCTTCGAGATAATCTTTTTTAGTTTTTCCAACCTTTGCTCGGTCATCTCCTCGGAAAAACCAGCAACGCCGGTTACATTGCCTCCGGGTTTCTCCATAGCGGCGACCAAGCCCAGCGAGATCGGATCGGCGGGATGAACAAAAACGATCGGAATATCGCGCGTCGCCGCTCGCGCCGCCAGTGTTGCACTGGTTCCAAAGGTAACCAGCGCGTCAACTTTTTTGGCAACGAGCTCGATGGCCGCCGGTTGCAGACCGCCTCGATCTCCTTTGGCGTTTCGGGTTTCCAAAAAAATTGTTTTCCGCACTCGGTATCCCAGCTTTTTGATTTCGTCTCCTATTCCTTTAATCACCTGGGATTCTGACCGGCTTATTTCGGTAACCAAGATGCCCACGCGCGGCGCTTGGGTCTGCGCGTCAACGACCGCGGAAGCTATGAGTAAGATCATGGCAATCCCATTTCGGGCGAGAAATTTCATAGTTCTGCGTTCTCCGTTCGTCACAAAGAAATGTTCATGCCCTCCCGGGCTATTAACGACCCGGGGGAAAGACATTTGGCAGTCCGTTCGATCTGCCGCATCGTCTTATCGTTATGCGTCGGATCATGATGAAAAAGCACTAACCGCTTGACGCCAGATTTTTTTGCTACATGGGCCGCCATCTCGATGGTGCTGTGGCCCCAACCCATTTTCGGTTTACTCTGGGAAAAATATTCGTCGTGTAAGTACTGCGCGTCATGGATCAGAAGATCAGCGTCCCGCGCGAATTCGATAATTTCAGGGTAACCGCCTTCCTTTTGTTCGACGTCGGTGGCGTACACCAGACTTTTCCCGCCGAAGTTCACCCGGTAAAGCATCACGCCGAAGCGCGGATGAGCGACGCTCTTGAAGGCGGTGATCTCAAGCTCCTTGGAGTCGAGCCGATTCGATGGTGAATTCTTATCGATGGTGGGTCTTTTGCCGGGTGACGGAAAGCGAATGATCTCGCCGCCCTGAAGGGAATGAATTTCCTTTCTTCCTTTGAGCTCGTCGATGGTTACCGGGAACAGGTGGCTGTGCGTTAGTTGCCGCAAAATTCGAGTCAAGGCTCCTCGGGAATTTCCCGGACCGAAAATGAACGAACGCGCTCCGGCCGTAAGGAGGGGCTCAAAGAAGCAAAGTCCCATGATATGATCCATGTGAGTATGGCTCAAAAAGACATAGGCGGTGGGCCGCGAGGAAGAATCATTGCAAATCTCTTTGCCCAAAGGAATGATCCCCGTTCCGGCGTCGAAAATCAGGCGCTGGCCGGCCACCGCGACCTCGACACAAGAGGTATTGCCGCCGATTCCGCGAGTCGCCGGATCGGTGGCGGGATAACTGCCGCGCACGCCCCAGAACCGCACCACGAATGATGCGCTCCGCCGCGCGCCGGATCTTTTGTTTTTGTTCATCCCCTTTATTTTGTGTTTAGCAGATTATACGCCGTAACCGGACGGTTGATCCCCTTGAGGTGCAGCCCTTCAAGGGCTGCGGCTTCGATGTACTCTTCGAGCTTGCTCATGGTTTTCTGATCCGTCACTATCTGGCCGCCTTGAGCTTCCGCGCAGAGCCGCGCGGCCAGGTTGGGTAGATTGCCTATCGTCCCATAGTCCATTCGGCCTTCAAAACCAACTGTTCCAAGCGTCGCGTAGCCGCTCGCCAAACCCACGCCCAGATCGAGATCATAACCCATCTTGAGCCACGCGACGCGTAATTCTTTGACTCGGTTGCGCATTTCGATCGCCATCTGCGCGGCCTTTTGCGAATGGTTTTCACACGGGATCGGGTCGTTGAAGATGACGACCATACCATCGCCCATGAAGCGTTCCAACGTGCCTTCGTATTTGAAAACCAACTTGCCCATTTCGGCGTGATAGTGACGCAAACAATCCATCACCTCTTCCGGCTCCGCGCTATCGGAAAACGCCGTGAAGCCGCGCAGGTCGAGAAAGACCACGGTGATTTCCCGCCGGTGCGTCTTGAACAGGGCTGCTTCGTTGCCCAAGATGGTCTCGGCGATCTGCGGCGAGAGATAACGCCGGAGCCGTTCCATGCGCTGCAGTTCGGTGACTTGCCGGCTCACTTTATCGGCGAGAGTCCTGTTCCATTCTTCCAAAGTGTCGTGCATTTGCTTAATGCGCAGCATCGCCCGCACCCGCGCCACCAACTCGAAGGAGTCGAACGGTTTGGTGACGTAATCATCCGCGCCGGCGTCGAGCCCGGCGATTTTATCCTCCTGGGTTGCTTTCGCGGTCAAGAGAATGACGGGGATGCTCTTATGGCTTTCGTTCGCTCTAAGGCGCCGGACAACCTCCAAGCCGTTCATCCTCGGCATCATATAGTCGAGCAGTATGACGTCGGGGTCAAAGCTATCGATCTTCTCCAGCGCCTCTACGCCGTCGACCGCTCTTTCGATCACGTAATCATAATCCATGAGCTCTTGTTCCAGGAGATCGAGGTTAAACGGCTCGTCGTCGACGATTAGGATTTTGTTCGGCATAACTTCACCATTCCGAATTTTGGCTCTCATCATTCCTGATTCTGCTGAATAACCCTATGAATGCTTCGACTAAGCTCAGCATGAACGGAAAATCTCCATTGATTTAAACCGCTCCTCCGTTCGTCCTGAGGCTCTCGAAGTATGAACGGAGGGTTTTTCAGCAGAATCACTCCTAACCCCTGACGCTCCACCTGTCACGCCTACGCCTCACCTAATCACTTTTCCCGCCCGGTTTATCACCTCAGGAGGTATCGTGAGGCCGATCTGTTGGGCCGTTTTCAAGTTGACCGCCAAGTCAAACTTCGTCGGTTCCACCAGCGTCAGATCAGCGGGCTTTTTGCCCTTGAAGATCTGATCCACATATTCAGCGGCACGCCGGTTGAGATCAGCCAGGTTCACGCCGTAGCTCATTAGCCCGCCGGCCTCCACGAAGTTGGGGCGATCATAGACGGCGGCGAGCCGGTACTTAATCGATGCCTTGGCGAGCCGCGCGACGTTACTATTGAACATCGCGTCGGTCATGATGAAGAGCGCGTTGGCGCCGCCCTTGCCGGCGCTGCTGACGGCGTTATCCAACTCGTCGGGCGTGCGCGCGTTGACCATCTGGAAAGTCATGCCGAGGGATTGGGCTCCCAACTCGGCATCCTTAATACTGCGCGCATAACCGGGATTTTTAGGATTCGCCAGGGCCGCGACCTGCGCGGTTTTAGGCATGATTTCCTTGATCAGCTTGAGCCGCGCCCCGAAATAGTCGGGAGACATGCGCGAAACGCCGGTAACGTTGCCGCCCGGGTACATGAAACTCTTGACCAGGCCGGCTTCCACCAAGTCGCCGGCGCCGGCGACGACGATGGGAATCGTACTGGTGGCGTTCTTTGCGGCCACGGCGACACTGGTGCCACCCACGACGATGACGTCCGGCTTTTGCTCCACCAGCTCGCGCGCCAGTTGCGGCAGGCGATCCCTTTTGCCTTCGCCGTAGCGGTACTCCCAGACGATGTTTTTGTTCTCTTCGTAGCCCAGTTCCCGCAGCCCCTGGCGCAGCGCCTCGTCGCGCGATACGTTCAACGCCTTGGTGCTCGAAACCAGCACGCCGATTTTCCATACTTTGGCCGCTTGCTGCGCCCCGGCAATCCCTGCGCCCGCCGTGACCCCAGCAAGAACTACAACAAGCCCCGCCATTAAATTTTGGAATTTAGATTTTGGATTTGCGATTGTCGGAAGAAATTTCCGCAGATTTTGGATACTGCGGCGGTGTTCATCCTCGGCGGAGTCGAAGGGCTCAGTACAGGTTTTAGACTCCGTCCTGAAGCCGGCGAAGGATCTTCGATTGTCGGAGCAAGAATTCAACAATAGAGTCAGCAGTGTTTTTTGCATGTGTTTTCTCCCCAATCCAAAATCAACTGAGGAATTTCTTTATCTTCTTGATCAACAGGTCTTCGTCGATCGGTTTCGGCAGATAATCATCGCAGCCGGCCTTGCGGGCATCGATCTCGTCGCCGACCATGGCGTGGGAGGTGACGGCGATGATCGGAATGTGCTTGAGATTGTCATTGGCCTTCAATATTTTGGTCGCTTCCCAGCCGTCCATCACCGGCATGCCAAGGTCCATCAAGATGAGATCCGGTCTTTCCGTTTCGCTCTTTTGCAGCGCCTCTTCGCCGTTCTCCGCGATCACCATGTCGTACTCGTCTTCCAACAACTGCACGACGAGATCGCGGTTAAAATCGGTGTCATCGACTACGAGAATTTTCTTTTTGGACATACTATTTCTCCGTTAATTATTTGGACTAAGTGGCAACTCGATCAAAACCAGCCAGTTGGGTCATTTCCGGGTTATGTCTTTACCCTCGCCATTGAGACTGTGTCGTAATACCGTTCATGGTTCGAGAGCCTCATCACGAACGGTATTGCCTAATCGGAAATTCAAGTACTTACCCGTTCGCCCTGAGCTTGTCGAAGGGCTCCGAGTGAATTGCGACACAGTCTCCTCTGGGAGAGGGAAGGGTGAGGGCCTCCGAAATTCGCGCTTGCCCCCATCGATATTTTCCGTCGCTTCATTGTTCCAGAACCGTAACACTCGATAACCCTCGGCAACCAAGAATTCAGTTCGCCTCTGATCCAACGCGCCTGCCTCCGCGTGTTGTCCGCCATCCAACTCTACGACCAAGCGTCCTTCGAAGCAGCAGAAGTCGACAATAAAGTGCCCGATCGGATATTGGCGCCGGAATTTGGCGCCCCCGATTTGACGCGCACGCAGGCGAGACCAAAGTTTCTTTTCCACGTCGGTTTGGTTGCGACGGAGTTGGCGGGCTCGGTCGCGAAGTATTGGCACTTTTGGGTCCATTACCGGAGCGCCCCTCACCCTTGCCCTCT
>DASWHT010000313.1:0-9507 GCA_036398075.1 Binatia bacterium
GACCCGCCTTGGCGCCGCCGCGGAGCGGCCGCATCGAATCAAGTATCGCCAACTGACACGAACGTGAGATGGTTTTGCTTGACTGATGGCCGCCTCCTTCCGTCGAACCGATATCCCTAGAAGCCTAAAGGCGTCCGGACAGTTTCTTCGACCCGGCAGCGCTGCAACTTGACAGGCCTTTGTTCGCATTGATATACGATTGGGGTCGCGTCTTGTTTTTTGACATTTGTCATTTTTGTTATCCGCTTCGGCACCGCGCCGCTGGTTCTACCCGAAAAAGTTTGCAGAAAAATGTGCCGGAATCTTTTCCGCCTGGCTGATTCGTTTAGATCCACATCGGGTCAGCGGTTGCGAGCGTGCAAAGCGATTACGCAAGGTGGCCATTACACCACACGCGCGCCGACTCGATAACGGTCAAGTAAGGCATCGTTGGTCAAGAGCGTAAGCGGCTCGACAAGGCTCTGGGCAATCAACAAACGGTCGAACGGATCTCGATGAATGGGTGGAAGCCTGCTGACGCCGGCCGCGTGGACTGCGGTAATCGGCAGCTCGACCAGGCCCATCTCAGGCAACGTGGCCAGCAACTGTCTGCAGTAAAATGGGGTCGCGCCTTGTATTTTGACATTGGATATTCCATTCAGCACCGCGCTATTTTTTCTGCGCAAGAAGGTTTTAGAAAGCCACCGGCGTTAGACGCGACAAACAATCTAGACAATCTTTTGATGATTGCTTCAGTGGTTCATTTCTGTCGATGTTCGAGAACGCCGGCGATGATGGCGATGGTTTTTGGGACCACTTCTTCCGAAACCGCTCCCGTAACTTTCTACAACATGTGTTCTATCGATTGGATAGATCACCGGCCTGACGGACCTATGGAATGAGGAATGCGCCAACAACGAAGTTGCGCCGGTTTGATGTCGCCGAGGAAATTTCGGAACATTATGGGAGCAACTCAACGGGTTTTGCCCGGATTAACCCGCCCCATGCATCCCCTTTCAAGCGGATTAGAAGTGAGAGGCGCAGGGGTCCGTTGATGATGCACATAAGTCGAATTATATTTGTGCATTGTTATTGTTATAGGAGCGCAGCTTATGGCCCATACCAATATAGACCTGGACGAAAAGCTTTTGACCGAGGCCATGGAGCTAACGAGAGCCAGAACCAAGAAAAAAGTGATCCACCTTGGACTGCGTGAGCTTATCCGGTTGGCTCGGTTGCGGGCAGCCAGAGAGCATAGAGGCATGTTCCACTTGGGTGTCAGGTACGTTGTTGACTAGCTGGACAAAGTTTTTGGCAAGTACGGCACAGGGTTGCTTTCGACCCGCTGCCAAGACAATCGATTCGACCCGGTCTAAACCGACACTTTCCTGACGATTTCGTCCTTTCAGAACCAGGCTAGCCGGCTCACCCCTTATGGCACTTTCGACGCGAACGATGATCGCGTCCAGCAGTTCGTCCACCGTCTTGTGGTCCAATATCGAAGAGCCGCGGCCGTTTACGGTGTTTTCTTCCTTGCCGGACTCTGAAACTCAAAAGGAATTTCTGATTCTGGTCAGCGCTTGCAGGTAGCGGAGCCGGTCATTTACATCCTTACCAGATCCGTTCAATCGGATACTGATCGAAAGCAGGATCGGCGCTTATGATCGGAATACTTTCAACAAGCGCTTGGGCTATCAACAACCGGTCGAAAGGATCGCGGTGGTGCAACGGGAGCCGAGCGATTTCAAAGAGGTGTCTGAGTTCGATCGGGAGCAGCGCGATGCGGTTGATGCTCAGCTGTTCCGGAATAAATGAATCGAGCGGTGCAGGAATCGGCAAACGCCCAACGCTTACTTTGATAACTATTTCCCAAACGCAAGCGGCGCTCAGCAATGGTTCGTTGCCGCCCGCAGCGATAGTGCGCTGCGCAGGACCGCTGAGCTTCGGATCCTCAGTAACGAACCACAAAAAGGCATGGGTATCGAGCAGTAGTCGTGGCATGAACTACACGTAGTCGCGAAAGTCTTCAAGGGGTGCGTCAAAGTCGTCAGGTACCACGAACAAACCCTTTGCACTGCCCGGAACTCGATCAGGGGATGCTTTCGTAGGCGGAACAAGCCGCGCGACTTCCTGGCCGTCGCGGGTGATCACGACTTCAGAGCCCCTTGCAACGTCCTGAATTAGCTTTGCCAGTTGCGCTTTAGCTTGGTCCAGTTCGATTGTTACGTTTTGCATTGGAGTTCCTCTAGCGCGTAATACTATAGCATTATCCGGGAATCTTACTCAATTCGGCGTGGAAACTCCGAAAATGAAATCACAGGTCTCCAGCTCTTAGCCCAATCGTTGTTAGAACATGGCCGGCGGCTCGCGTTTTCGCGCGCGTTCGACGCAAACGATGATCGCGTCCAGCAAATCTCGATCGTCTTCGGGCCGAAATCGAAAATCCGAGGGTGCTCCTCCTCTTTACCGGGCTTTCAACCGGGTCGCTCAGGGTAAAAAAGCGACCTGGGTCGGATCTGTGTAAGATATTGGCGGGGCCGGAGTTCGAGTCTCCGGCGGCCCACCATATTTTTCCAGCGTAAATTCGTTTTGGCGGTGTAGTGTGACTCCCCTGGTTACTCGATCAACGCTTGGCCCCAGATCATTGCCACGTCTTGGCGAGCGTATCCTTGACGTTTTCGCGGTTTTCGATTATTTTTGACGCTGTCCGTTTCCTTAAGCCAGTTATACTTCCCACATCGCTGATTTACCCACTGTAGAATGATTCTGATGCGCGGAGAGGATACGGAACTCGACGCGCAAGGCTCGAACGGCATAGCATTCATCGTTTGGCGCGAACTCTCAATGAGAGTGGTAAAGGGGCGTTCATGGACAAGATCATTTTGCTCGTGGAAGACAATCCCGACGATGAAATGCTCACGTTGCGCGCTCTCAAGAAGAACAATATCAGCAACGACGTAGTGGTCGCGCGCGACGGCGCAGAGGCTCTGGATTACCTTTTTGGCACCGGGGCCTATTCGGGTCGAGACACGAGAGTTTTGCCGACCATGACTCTCCTGGACCTAAAGCTGCCAAAGATCGATGGTCTGGAGGTCCTGCATCGAATTCGCGCTGACGACCGGACAAAACTCATTCCGGTGGTTATTCTCACGTCATCAAAAGAGGAACAGGATCTTATCAACGGCTACAAGCAAGGCGCCAACAGTTATATCCGCAAGCCAGTCGACTTCGCGCAATTTACTGAAGCTATGCGCCATCTTGGTCTGTATTGGCTGGTTATCAACGAGCCTCCTCCCATGCGCGGGACGCCATAAATGAGCAACCTCCGCCGCGCGCTAGAGGACCCGGCCTGATAAGCGGGATCTTTCCCGATGTTTGAGAGCATTGCCGGGTCGCTCGGTAGTTGGTTACGGAGAGCCGCAAAGGCAAACAAGCGGGTTCAAACTGCGCTGTTTTTGCTGATAGTTTCGCCCGTCGTTCTCATCGCTGCCGTGGGCTTTATCGGAACGTATAGGGATCTGACCGATTTTACACTCTCCCGCCGGGAAGCTATAGCTCGCCTTGCCGCTATCGTATTGGAGCAAAGGCTCGGTCGCATGACTGATCTCGGAATATCCTTGGCCACGCGTGTGCGCTTTCGTCAATTGGCGAGTGAAGGACATTGGGTTCAGGCAATTGAAATCTTAAAGGACGTCCCAAAGGATTTCCCGTTCGTTGATCGAATCTTTTTAGCTGATCCGGCCGGAACCTTGATGGCGGACATGCCGGCGCTTCCTGGAGTAAGAGGAAAAAGCTTTGCGTTCAGAGAGTGGTACCAAGGCGTGAGCGCCGCCTGGAATCCATATATCTCCGACGTCTATCAGAGAACCGCCGAGCCCCGATTTAATGTCGTCGCCTTAGCTTTTCCCATAAAAGCCCCTCAAACGGAAAAGATAACCGGAATATTAGTTCTTCAAGTGCAGCTCGACGAATTGGCCGAGTGGAGCGATTCAGTCGGAATCGGTCCATCCGGCCATGTATACTTCGTCGACAGGAAGGGCCGGCTCGCCACCCATCCAAAGTCTCCGTCGCAAGGGAAACTTGTCGACTACTCCAGCGTCCCCGTCGTTCACAAGGCGCTTCAAGGCTTGAGTGGCGTCGAGGTGACAATAGATCCTCTTAAGGACGATGAACGAATTGCCGCATACGCGCCGGTGGCCGGCGTTGGCTGGGGCGTGATCGCTTCGGAACCGATAGATACGGCCTTCGAAAGACGAAACAGCGCGCTAAAAGAGCTTCTTCTTCGCCACGGTATTATCTTGCTCATAAGCTGCATTCTGGCTTACGTGATCTTGCGCACCGTTATGGGACTCACGCAGGCAGAAGAGAAGATCAAGGGACTGAACAGGGACTTGCAGCGCCGAGCAAGCGAACTTGAGGCCACTAACAATGAGCTTGAGACATTTAGTTATTCCGTCTCGCACGATCTAAGATCTCCCCTGAGAGCGATTGACGGCTTCAGCCAAGCGCTGCTGGAAGACTGCTCGGACCAACTCGACGATCACGGCAAAGATTATCTTGTTCGTGTCCGCGCGGGAAGTCAGCGAATGGCGCACCTGATCGATGATTTACTCGATCTGTCACGGGTAACGAGGAGCGCCTTCGCTCATGAGCCTGTCAATTTGAGCATAATGGCAGAGTCAGTCCTCGCGGGTCTTAAAAAAACCGAACCGCAGCGGCGGGTCGATTGTGCCATCACTGCGAATCTCACGGTCACGGGGGATGAGCGATTGTTACGAGTGGCACTCGAGAATTTGCTTGGCAACGCGTGGAAGTTTACCGGCAAGCGCGCCGAGGCTAGAATCGAATTTGGCACGATTCGAAATGGCGACAGCCCGAATTACTACGTGCGCGATAACGGCGCGGGCTTTGACATGGCCTACATGGACAAATTGTTCGGCCCCTTCCAAAGACTGCATGCCATGAAAGAGTTCGAGGGGACGGGAATTGGACTGGCAACGGTCCAACGGATAATTCACCGGCATGGCGGCCAGGTGTGGGCCGAGGCAGAGGTGGGCAAAGGGGCGACGTTCCATTTCACGCTTGGTTAAAGCCGGCGGAGAGCTTTCCCATGGCACAGGAATTGAGCGTTCTGATCGTAGAAGATTATCTCCCCGAATGTTATTGCCTGATTTCGAGACCAAACCTGTGATCGCTGTTGTTATGATTCCGTGGCGGTGCGATAATTGACGAACAGCCTGAAGTCTAGCACCGGTTTGCGAAGACGGGGAGGAAACATTGGCGCCGGATAACATCGGCAGCTATTCCATGGCATTGGAGGTTTATCTACAATCAGCCATTGTGCGGGGCATCCTCGTCACCAATCAGGACCGGCTGAGCAATTTCCTGATCCTCCGGGAAGGGGAAGAGGTTTTTTCGCTGCGCGAAGCTCAATTGACGGATCTGCGCGGCAAGACCATAGACGCCAACGCGGACCAATTTCTGATTTACATGCATCAGGTCTTTGCGATCGCCGATTTGAGCCCGCAGTTCAGGGCGGACAGATTGGGGCTGGAGCACCTTTACATCAGGAAAGATCAAAGCCGGGCTTTACTCGGCGTCGGGCCGTTCTGGGTGAGAGGAAACATCCATTTGACTCCAGGTGCTTTAATCCATGATTTGCTATTGGCCAGAACGATGTTTATCCCGGTCACCAACGCTATCTTGCTCGACGGCGGCGCGAGCGAGCCGCGGACATACCTGATCAACCGCACGCAGATCAGTTGCTTGGCGGGGCTGGGCGAAGATTAGAAGTCTAAAATCGTGGAAGCGCACTATCCCACTGAAATCAATCATGTCAAGGCGAGCGCAATCGTGCGGATCACGTGGGACGACGGTCACGTGGGAGAGTACGGCGAGGATTACCTGCGCGGTTATTGTCCATGCGCCCTTTGCCAGGGGCATGGGGCGACGCGCCGGTTTATCTCTGTGCCGGATGCCAAATTAGCCGGTATCGGAGCGGTCGGAAACTATGCCATCGAATTTCGTTGGCATGACGGCCACAGCACCGGTATCTATAGCTACGACTATTTGCGCGCTCTGTGCCCTTGCCCGGCGTGCGCACGGCAGCCGGCAGAAGAGTAAGCCGCAAGAACTGCCGTGCGCATGTGGTTCAAGTAGTTCAAGCCGTTCAAATCGTTCAAACCGTTAAAGAAATGCGGATTGATTCCGACGACTGGAACGGTTTGAACGTTTGGAACCGTCTGCGCGTAGCGCAGCTCATTGCCGATAGATGATTTCCCCGGAACGGCTGGCATCGTAACCGCCAAGGGCTTCCACGGCGTGCCTGAAACCCGCTGAGCCGATAACGTCCAGCAGATTTGCCCCGCCGTCGGATTCGAAAAACGAGCGCAGAAATAATAGATCGTATTGCTCTTCGCCGACGGCGATGAAATCGAGATGGAGAGCGTGAGCCGCGGATTGGACGCCGAGTCCTACGTCCGCCAAACCGCTGGCAACCGCCACCGCGACGGCCATATGAGTAAACTCTTCGCGCTCATAGCCGCGAATGGCGCGGGGATCGAGAACTAATTTTTGCAGCTGATAATCGAGCAGCACCCGGGTACCGGAGCCGGGTTGGCGGTTTACGAAAGTGACATCGTTTCTCGCCAAGTCGTTGAGCGCGGCGAGACCTTTTGGGTTGCCTGGCTTGACGAGAAGACCTTGCTGGCGCCGCACCAAATGAATCAGCACGACCGGCGTGTTGGGAATCAAGCGCTTGATGTCGGGAATATTGTAATCGCCCGTCTCAGGATCGAGCAGGTGAGTGCCGCCAATATGCGTTTCGCTCCGCCGCATCGACAAAAGCGCGCCCATGCTGCCGACGTTGCTGGCGGCGATCTTGAAACCCGGATGCAGGCGCTTGAGCTCGTTGCCAAGAATATCGATGGAAAGATCGTGGCTGCCGGCGCAAAGAATCGCGCGCTCTATTTCTTCGGCGGGTCTGAGCAGCTCGATCTCCACCGTTTCGCCGGCATTGATGCCTTCACTGAGACTTGGGATACGCAGCAAACCATCCGCCTGCACCATGGTGGTTATCACACCCGCGCCGCGGCGGAGCGGCACTGCGACCAGTTTGTTTTCCACCCGTCCCAGCGTCACCCGGACCAATTCTTCCACGCCCAGATGTGACGCCATCTTTTTCGGCAGCGTGGCTTTGACCCTGGGCCGGGCGACATATCCTTGCCCTAAAAACTTGGCCAGCGCGGCTTCGATGATCTCCCGCGCCACGACTATGGCCGAGACCGGATAACCCGGCACGCCCACCACTGGCCGGCCCTGCGCGAAGCCGAGGATTGCCGGTTTGCCCGGCATAACATCGATGCCGTGGACCAAGAGCTCCCCCTCCTCTTCGATCACCTGGGCGGTGAAGTCATGCTCACCTGCGGAAGAGCCGGCGATGATGGCGACCATATGGTGATCCGGCAATGCGCTGCGTAAAGCGGCCTTAAGCTTTTCGGGATCGTCGGCGACGCTAGGCAAAACCCGCGCGGTCCCTCCCCCTTCATAAATGAGCGCGGATAAGACTGTCGAATTGAATTCAATGATGCGCCCCGGCAGGTATTCATCGCCCGGAGCCAAGAGCTCGTCGCCCGTGGGAATAATCGCAACGCGCGGGCGGGCGAGAACTTTAACTTGTCTATGACCCGCGGCGAGCAGGGCGCCCAGGTCGTATGGGCGCAGGCGATGCCATCGGGTGAGCAACAGTTCCGTGGCGACCACGTCTTCGCCGACCAGCCGGACATGTTGCCAGGGCGCCGCGGCTTCAAAAATCTCCACGGTGGAATCGTCCAGGCGCCGTACCCTCTCGATCATGATCACGGCATCGGCCCATGCGGGCAGAGCGTTGCCGGTGTCGACGAAGGCAAACAGGTCATCCTCAACAGCGTCTGGCATGAGCTTCAGTCTTTTCGGCTTGAACTCGGTGGCGCCAAAGGTGTCTTGGGCGCGCACACAGATGCCGTCCATGGCCGAGCCGTGGTAGTGTGGCGATGAGATTTTAGCGAATACCGCCTCCGCGGTGACTCGGTTGAGCGCCTGGTCGACGTTCACGATTTCCGTTTCCAGAGCAGAAGCGTCAAAGCGGCTGATGAAAAGCTCACGCGCTTCGCGCAAGGTAGTCTTTTTCAGATATCGTTTTCTTGCCATGGTATGCCGGCGCCCCGGATTCAAGCTAAAACAAAATGACCTCGACCTCCTCGCCTTCTTCAACGCCCTCTTGGTTAAGCCCGATGCGGACCATGCCATCGGCCTTGACGAGGGTAAATATCGCGCCCGATTTGTTCGGCAGGGGCGTCGCGTAAAGGCGGCCATCTATTTCCTCGAGACCGACCCGGACATAATCTTCTCGGCCCGAGGGAGAATCCACGTTGGTCTTTAAAACGGCGCGGATCGTTTTCCGAGGCTGGGCGCTGCTGGCAACATTTTCGCCGCTCAACTTGCGTAACAAAGGCACGGCGAAGAGATCGAAAATGACCAATGCCGACACCGGATAACCCGGCAAACCGAGGATCGGTTTACCGCAGCCGGAAGCGAAGATGGTCGGCTTGCCAGGGCTGACGGAAATGCCGTGGAAATGGATTTTCGCCTCGGGCATGGCCAAGATCGCCTCTAGCGTGATATCGCGGGCGCCGACGGAACTGCCGCCGGAGAGAAGCAGGAGGTCGGCGCCTTGAAGAGCGTCCCGCATTATCGCTTCGAGCGCGGCGCGGTCATCGCGCACGACACCATAGTCGCAAAGCGCACCGCCCCATTCCTCGATCAGCCCCGCCAGGGAGTGCTGGTTGATGTTGCGCACCTGGCCGGGGGCGGGTTCCGCCGTGACGTCGACGATTTCGTCGCCGGTGGAGATCAACGCGACGATCGGCTTCTGGAATACCCTGAGCGAGGCGACGCCGATGCCAGTCAGGGCGCCGAGATCATGTGCCCTGAGCCTGCGGCCGCGGCTGAATACGAGATCGCCTTTCCTGATATCGTCGCCGATCTGAATGACGTTTTGCCACGGCGAGACAGCGCGCTGTATTTCAACCATCCCGTTGCCCAAGTCTTCCGTGTATTCGACCATGACCACGGAGTCGCAGCCGGGCGGGAGCATGCCGCCGGTCGAAATACGCATGGCCGCGCCGTTGGGCACAGCCTCGACTGCCTCTTTCCCCATCTCCACGGTGCCGGCAACCTTTATATACGCGGGCAACGTAGCGCTGGCGCCGAAGGTGTCTTTCGCTTTTACGGCGTAACCATCCATGGCCGCGCGATGAAAATGCGGGAGATCGACTTGAGAGTATAGATCCTCGGCGAGAACGCGCCCTCGGGCCTCGATGGTATTCAGCGTTTCGGCGCCCACCGGCGCCGCACCGAGTAACATCTGGAGCGCCTCTATGGGCGTCACGACTTTAAAGAAGGTTTCCACTTTTCCAGCCCAATTTTCCCAGTGACTCAATGAATGGACAAGCCGCGCCGCCGGCGCCCCTCTCGCCATTTGCAAGGTCG
>DASWHT010000314.1:0-8783 GCA_036398075.1 Binatia bacterium
TTATCCTTCGATACGATGGGGACGCTGACTTCCGCCCCGAGTTGCCCCATTCTCTGCGCCGCCGCCGATTTCCCGTTCCCTACCGGCACCATGGCCAACTCTTCTCTCACGAAGCCTTCCCGGCTGCTGATGAGGGCTTGAACCAGGGGGTCGCCATGCCCCAGCACCGGGTCGCAGGTCTGCCGCAACTCGAAGCCCACCGTGGAGGCCAGGCTGAATTTGTTTTTGGCATCGTCGTACAGGTACAACGCCGCTTTATCGATGCCGACGGCGTGGCTGGCCGTCCGCACCAGGCGCTCGGATAATTCGCTGAGATCTACAACTGTAACCATTTCCCGGCTGGATTGGAGCAGCGTTTCGTGGTGGTCGGTTTTATTTGTGAACAGCGCTCGCTCCAAAGCGTCCTCGCCGATAAAGCGGAACCTGGGAAACAAGAACCCGGCGGCCGCCAAAAGCGAGAGGGTGAGCAGCGAAAAAGCGATGTCGATCGAGCCAAAGGCCAGTTGCTGGCTCGAGATCAAGATCAAATAGCAGGGAACCAGCAAGCCGGCCAAGATGAGCGCCGAGATGAGACTGCGCTTGAGCGCCACGTTGATATCGAGAAGCCGGAACTGAACGATGGCGTAAGCGATAATTGCGGCGTGGAAATTGGTAAATATCAGGCCCACCGGATAAAATTCGGCGCCGTAATTCGCCAGGAAATCGACGGCGGCCAGGGAGTAAATCAGCGTGGATGCAATAATATAGTTGATCTGGTTAACTTTGAGCCGCTGCTCCGATACGCGGCGGCGATAGGCGAGCAAGGCATTCAAACCGAGGGCGAGCATGATTCCAAGAAACGCTAGAAAGACCGGATGCAGCGCGCCAGCCTTGGGGTAAAAGCCCCAGTCGTATCTGTAGACTCCCGCAATGTAGCGGTCGCCCGTCCAGGTTAGGAGCAGGAAAGTTGCGCCAATCGCGTAGAAGAGCCGAGAAAGTCTTTTCAGGACGAGACTTTCCGTGAATTCGGCGACGAAGTGAAAAAACACGATGGGAATAAACGTGATCCCCGAGTAACCTAGGCGCGCCAGCACCACCGCCAGGCTCTCGTCGTTGATGTTGAAAAGCAGAGTCCAGTAAGCCTGCCAGTAGCCGGTGAGAAAGCACCACAGGGCGAAGGTCCAATTGAGTTTGGTTTTATTTCTGCGAAGAACGAAAATACCGAGCGCAACCGAGAGGCTCGCGGTTACAAAGGTTGGAACCGAGGCAAGCGTCATTTGTTGGAATTTTACATCATTTCCTTATCATACTCCATCGAAAGCGCGCAGCACGCAGGCCGCGTTATAGCCGCCGAAGCCGAAGGAAACCGACATCATCGCGTCAACCTTCGAGGACCGGCCTTGATTCGGAATGAAATCGAGATCGCAGATGGGATCGGGCTCAGTATAGTTGATGGTCGGGTGGAGAAATTCATTTTCCATCATCAGACAGCAGCCGATCAACTCCAGCGCGCCGCAGGCACCGAGGGTGTGGCCAGTCATGGGTTTGGTGGCGCTCACGGGTATCTGAAAGGCGGCCTCGCCGAGCGCCAATTTTAATATAGTCGCTTCGCCGTGATCGCTGTCGGGGATGGCGATGCCGTGCGGATTGATGTAACCGAGATCGCTGGGGCGAACCTCCGCTTGAGCGAGAGCCGCCTGTATCGCCGCCACCGGCCGCGCGAAACTCGGCTCGAAGGCCATAACGTGGTACGCATCCGTCGTCGAGCCGAAGCCGCCGATCTCAGCGTAAATCGGCGCGCCGCGCCGCAGCGCGTGTGCCAATTCTTCCAAAACGAGGATCCCCGCGCCCTCGCCCAACACAAAGCCGGCGGCGTCCTTGCAGAAAGGTCGGTAGCACGATGTCGGAGAGCTTTCCGGCTGAGCCAATAATTGCAGCGATCCCAGCGAAGCCAAAACCGAAGGCGTGATCGGCGCTTCCGATCCGCCCGCGAGCATGACATCCGACTTGCCGAACTTTATCGCTTCAAATGCCTCCCCGATCGACCAGGTAGACGAAGCGCAGGCGGTGGTTATGGTCTTGCACGTCCCATTGATTTTCAGCTCCAGCATCACCTGAGTCGCGGCGCTGCTGGGAATCACCGACGTCGGAAAGAACGGATTGATTCGCTTAAGCCCTTTCTCATTGAAGAGCGCCAGCTGTTGTTCCAAGTAGCAGAGCGTTCCCAGAGAAGTCCCCAGTATCATTCCCACGGAAGATTGATTGGCCGGGGTGATCTCCAGCTCGGCGTCATCGATGCTGAGCTTGGCGGCGGCAATCGCCAGTTGGGCGAATCGATCGATCCGTCTGGCTTGCTGGGTGGTCATGAAGTCCGCGGGATCGAAATCGGTGATCTCCCCGGCGACATCGCAAGGATAGGAGGTAGTATCGAAAGATGAAATCTTTTTGATTCCAGATCGCCCCGCCTTCAGCGACTCCCAATAGGCGTCTCTACCAACGCCGACTGCGGAGACGACGCCCAGACCCGTAATCACCACGCGATGCCCGTTGGGCGCGTTACAGTTCATGCACATGTGATAGCTCCAAGTTCCATGGATGAGAATTTGACGGACAGCCTATCTCTCACGCAAAAGCTATGCCCGCGGTGTTCAATTTTTTGACAGCAAGCAGAGACGCCCATACAAGAGTGAGTCAAGGCTCTGGATCGGGCGCATTGAAATGGCGGACGATGCGCCGGGCTCGAGCGCAAGAAAATTTTCTTGCGCCCTAGTCGGCCATCTGTCACTATAGAAAAGTACCCGGAACGTCCTAAACGCGACAAGAAATGCTCAAGTATGGAGCGAGAGGGACCTGTGGGCCAAAGACTAACCTTTTTATCGGTTCATGCCGCGTTGGTCTTGCTGCTCTGCGCGGCAGCCCCGAATTCGCTGTTCGCGGGCGGTTTCATGATCCCACATCAAACTGCAAAAGCCCTGGGACTTGGCAACGCGATGACAGCTGGCGTTAATGATTCGTCAGCGGTTTACTACAACCCTGCCGCCCTGGGCGAGATCGAAGGCGACAATTTATTAGTTACTGGCACCTACGCCGGTATTTATAATAGCGTTGAAAACAGCGGCAGTCGCGCCGTGAACAAGCACGACGACAACTTGCTCGCCACGCTGTTTGCCAACTATCATATTCCGGGAACGGACTTCACGCTGGGCATGGGGAGCTATACGCCCTTCGGTCTCGCCACCAGCTATGATCGCGAATTTACCCGCTTTGCCGCCGAGCGCACTGAGCTAAAAACGATTTATGTAACCCCCGCCATGTCGTGGCATCCATCGAAGAATTTCGCCGTTGGCGCCGGCTTGAGCTTCGTTCATGTTTCCGGGCTTTTCACAAGGAGCCTCTGCCTTGCCGGTGGCGGCGCATGCGTCTCGCCCGCAGCCCAAGGGAGACTGCGGCTCACCGACACGGCCAATGCGTTCACTTATAACCTCGGCTTTTTGGTCAAGCCTGCGGATAATCTCAAAGTGGGTTTGAGCTATCGGGCTCGTGCCGATATCCGATTTGACACCGCTGACGTTAAACTCGGCGGCGCGCTCGCGCCGTTCGGCAATCTGCGCGCCAAAGTCCGGCCCATTCCAATCCCGCCGGTGATCAACGCCGGCGTTTTCTGGCAGATCAATCCTTCCTGGGGCGCCGAATTCGTTTACGAATACGCGCGCTGGAGCGAGTTCGACAGATTCAGCGCAACTTTTTCGCCCCCCGTGCCCCTGCCCGGTTTCAACCTTCCTGAGGATTGGGAAAATACCAGTACCTTGCGATTCGGCAGTTTTTATAAACTCAACCAGAGCTGGGAAGTGCGCGGCGGGTTAACGATTGAAGAGACACCGATCCCGAGTGGAACTTTGAATCCATCGATTCCCAGCGCGGACCTACTAACGTTAAACGCCGGCGTCGGTTACAAATGGCAAAATTTCGGGATTGACCTGGGCTATATGGCGGTCTTTTATAAGACGAGAAAGGTGACAAACAACGAGCTGGAAGGTTTACCGGCGACAGGTTTTGCGTTTCCCGGCGCCCCTGGCAAAGACAAATACAAAACCTTCAACAACTTTGTCTCGATGTCGTTGAGCTTTAGATTTTAGCGGGACAAGTCGAGCCGGTGGGAAAAAACCACGTCTAGTGAAGCCGACTTCCCCTTCCGTCTTTCCCGCGAACGCGGGAATCCAGGTTGTTGTATCTATGCCCCTCCACCACCACACTGGATGCCCGCCTTCGCGGGCATGACGTACTTTCTTTTCGTCCAACGGCGAGAGACGTAAATCATCGCCGAATGAGAAATAAAACCTTGGCAGATGCGTACACCCGCGCTACGCTCGCCTCCCCGCCTTTGCGGACTTCTCAATCTTCACCCAGCTATCCCGCAGCGTCACCGCGCGGTTAAAAACCAAACGGCCGGCGGCGGTATCGACGGGGTCGACGCAGAAATAGCCCAAACGCTCGAATTGGTAGAGCTCGCTCTTTTTTGCGTTAACCAAAAAAGGCTCGACGCGCGCCTCTTTGATGACTTCCAGCGACTTGGCATTGATATTGGCGAGCCAGTCGGCTCCCTCCGGCACGTCGTCCGGATCTTCCTTGGTAAACAGATGATCGTAGAGCCGCGCTTCGGCGCTTAGAGCGTGCTCCGCCGAGACCCAGTGAATGGTCGCCTTGACTTTGCGCTGAGCTTGGGGCGAACCGCTTTTGGTTTCTGGGTCGTAGGTGCAACGTAGCTCGGTAACGGCGCCGGTCTCCGGATCTTTGACGATGCCGATGCACTTAATGATGTAGGCGTAGCGCAGCCGCACTTCTTTGCCCGGAGATAAACGGAAAAAGCCCTTCGGCGGCTCCTCGCGAAAATCATCCCGCTCGATGTAAAGTTCGCGGCTAAAAGGCACCGTGCGCGTGCCCATGCTCGCGTCTTCGGGATTGTTGACGGCTTCCAGTTCTTCCACCGTTCCCTCGGAATAATTCTCCAAAACGACCTTGATCGGACGAAGCACCGCCATCACCCGCCGCGCTCGCTTGTTCAGATCCTCGCGCAGGCAATGTTCGAGCATCGCGATATCGACGGTGCTATTGCGCTTGGCGACGCCGATGCGTTCGCAAAATATGCGAATCGCTTGCGGGGTATAGCCGCGCCGGCGAATACCCGCCAGTGTCGGCATCCTCGGGTCGTCCCATCCGGTCACAAGCTTTTGTTGCACCAACTGGAGCAGTTTACGCTTGCTCAACACCGTGTAGGTCAGATTGAGCCGCGCGAACTCGATCTGCTGCGGATGATGGATGCCCAACTGGTCAAGATACCAGTCGTAGAGCGGGCGATGGTCTTCAAATTCCAATGTGCAGATCGAATGGGTGATCCCTTCGATGGAATCCGACTGGCCGTGGGCGAAATCGTAGGTCGGATAGATACACCACCTATCGCCCGTGCGGTGATGGGTCGCGCGCAGCACCCGGTACATGACCGGGTCGCGCAAGTTGATATTCGGCGACGCCATGTCGATCTTGGCGCGCAGCGTCCTGCTGCCGTCGGCAAATTCCCCCGCCCGCATGCGCTGAAAAAGGTCGAGGTTTTCATTGACGGAGCGGCCGCGATACGGACTGTTCTTCCCCGGTTCGGTCAACGTACCGCGGTATTCGCGCATTTGATCCGCGTTTAAATCGCAGACGAACGCCTTGCCCGCTTTGATCAACTGGATCGCAAATTGATAGAGTTGTTCGAAATAATCGGATGCGTAGTATTCCCTGTCCGCCCAATCGAATCCCAGCCAGCGCACGTCTTCTTTAATGGACTCGACGTATTCGACGTCCTCCTTGCTCGGATTGGTATCGTCGAAACGGAGGTTGCATTTACCTTCGAATTCCGCCGCCAGGCCAAAATTGAGGCAGATCGATTTGGCGTGGCCGATGTGCAGATAGCCGTTGGGCTCCGGCGGAAACCTCGTGTGAACCCGCTCCTGGTTCTTGCCCGCCGCTAGATCCTCCGCGATAATATTGCGGATAAAATGCGACGGCAGAGCCTCAGCGGCTAGCTCGATTTCTTTGACTGTTGATTTGGCATCGTTGCGATCCACAGCCCCTCCTCCTCAATGTTTGCGCGCATACTAGCATATCCGCGGCGGTTTTATAACGCGTCGTTGACCGTTCGGCGACTCCTTGTTACCTTGCAGCCATGACGCAAGTTCGCACTCGTTTCGCTCCCAGCCCCACCGGCTATCTGCATATCGGCGGCGCGCGCACGGCGCTCTTTAATTATCTTTTCGCGCGCCATCACGGCGGCAAATTCCTGCTCCGCATCGAAGACACCGACCGCGAACGTTCGACTCCGGAGGCGATCCGGGCGATTGTGGACGCGATGAACTGGCTCGGCCTCGACTATGACGAGGGACCTTACTATCAGACCGAGCGCTATCCGCTTTACAAACAAAAAATCCAGGAGCTGCTCGCCAAAGGCGAGGCGTATCCCTGTATCTGCACACCGCAGGAGCTGGACGCCAAGCGCCAGCTTGCCATGAAAGAGAAGCGAAAACCTTCCTACGACGGCACCTGCCGGCCGCCGCCGGGCGTGATCGCGCCAATACCCACCGGCAAGCCCTACGCCGTCAGGTTCCGCACGCCGCGCGAGGGCACGACAGTCGTTCACGATGCGGTCAAGGGCGACGTCGTTTTCGACAACCGCGAGCTCGACGATCTGATCATCGCCCGCTCCGACGGCACGCCGACCTATAATTTCTGCGTCGTTGTCGATGACATGGACATGGCTATCACACATATCATTCGGGGCGACGATCACCTGTCCAACACGCCGCGGCAAATCCAGCTTTACCGGGCGTTCGGCGCCGCGTTGCCTGAGTTCGCCCATGTCCCATTGATTCTGGGAACCGATAAGGCGCGCCTGAGCAAACGGCATGGGGCCACGTCGGTGACCGCATACCGTGACATGGGCTACCTGCCGGAGGCTGTGGTTAATTATCTGGTGCGCCTCGCCTGGGCCCACGGCGACCAGGAAATTTTTTCCCGTGAAGAATTGATCGAGAAGTTTTCCCTGGAATCGGTCGGCAAATCCGCCGGTGTTTTCAATGCCGAAAAATTTCTCTGGCTCAATTCCCACTACTTGAAAACCCGCCCGCCGGCGCAACTCGCGGATGAGATCGTGCCTTATATTCTGGCCAAAGGGTATGCTGTGCCCCAAGATAAGGCGTGGCTGCAAAAGATGATCCGGCCGTTGCAGGAACGGGCCAAAACGCTTGTGGAACTTGTCGAGGCAGCCGGTTATTTTCTCAAGGACGATATTGTCCTCGATGAAAAGGCGGCGACAAAATTTTTGACCCGTGACATCGCCGCGCCCTTGCAGAGCTTGATACAAAAACTCGCCGCCCTCGATGACTTCAGCGAAGCCAACATCGAGCAGGCATTCGCCGAAGTACTGCAACAAGCGGGACTCGCCATGGGCAAACTCGCCCAACCCGTCCGCGTGGCGCTAACGGGATCCACCGTAAGTCCCGGTATTCACGAGGTCATCGCCGTGCTCGGCAAAGATCGCACGCTCCGGCGACTGCGCGCGGCGTTGGAATTACTGGGCTAGCATATCGCACCGCGCCGTCGAACTTGACTCCATCCGGCAATTCTTTTAGTTTAATTTCGCCGCTCAAATTGAGGAGTCGGCTAATTGGTAAGCCACCTGACTCTGGATCAGGCGATTGAAGGTTCGAGTCCTTCCTCCTCAGCCATGGTCCCATCGTCTAGCGGTTAGGACACCGGCCTCTCACGTCGGGAACACGGGTTCGATTCCCGTTGGGACCACCAACAACCCTTCCGATCCAATCCCCATAAGTCCGATAAATAGTTGATTTCAAGAGATTTATCCTGGCATTTTGTCCGGTGCGGAGCACCTGCCGGAGGGGTATAATTCGGGAGGTCGGCCAACAATTCCGGAGCGTGTTTTGCCAACTCTTAATGGGCACAACTGAGCAACCTCCTTGCTAGGACGGACTTTAAAACGCGATGAAAATTTTTCTTTGAGTATCATACATTGTATGATATGTTCATTTGCTGAATAGGGTGGGGTGGTTTTGCGGATCTTTAAAAACGCCTGGTTCTGCCGGTTTGCCCGGCGGGAAAAAATCAAGGATGCCGTCTTGATAGAAGCTATTGCCAGGGCTGAGCGCGGCCTTATCGACGCTGACCTGGGCGGCGGGGTTTTCAAGCAGCGCCTGGCACGCCCCGGTCAGGGAAGATCAGGCGGGTATCGGAGCATCATCATCTTTCAGAAAGGGGAACGGGCTTTCTTCGTCTATGGCTTTGCCAAGAGTGACCGAGAAAATATCGACCCTGATGAAGCCGCCGCTTTCAAGAAATCCGCAAAAGCCTTTTTTGCGCTTTCGGATAAACAAATTGAAATCTTGATCAAGGATAAAGAACTTTCGGAGGTAGATTATGAAGACTAAACGCCCACACCGCCGCTATCGTTCCGGGGCTTTTGCCGCGATTCATGAAACCATGGCGGCAATGCACCGCGTCGGCGCTATCAGCAAAGTCACCATGCGGGAATTTGACGAAGCCTGTCTTGAGCCCGTGGAGACCATTAAACCGGCACAGATTCGCGCCTTGCGCGAACGCGAGCATGTTTCGCAGCCAGTTTTTGCCCGCTACCTGAACGTATCGAAAAACCTGGTGTCCGATTGGGAACGCGGCAAAAGAAAACCCGGCGGTCCGGCGCTTCGATTGCTGAGCGTCATTCAAAAACACGGCATTGAATCGATTGCCTAAAA
>DASWHT010000315.1:0-10408 GCA_036398075.1 Binatia bacterium
ATGAAGGCGATCGAGCCGGGAGCGCCGGTCCTGCACGATAATCCGGCCGGGTACAAAAATGCGCCCGAACGGGAAACCGAGTTACCCAATGTGCAGTCTTACGGCAAATGGACCAACGGCGATCTCGACGCTGGATTCAAAAAGGCCGCGCGGATATTCGAACACACCTTTCGCACGCCGTTAGGATTCCACGGCTACATCGAACCACATGCTTGCACCGTGCAGATCCACGACGATGGCCGGGTCGAAATCTGGGCGTCCAACAAGGCGCCCTTTACCCTGCGAGACCGCTTTGCTCGCGATCTCAATCTGGATCCGGCAAAGGTCAGAGTGCACATTCTCCCCGTGGGCGGCGATTTCGGCGGTAAAACCTCGGTGGTCGAATCGCCGGTGTGCTATTTTTTAGCGCAACGGACCCACAAGCCGGTAAGAATGGTACTCAATTACACCGAGGAACTGACGGCGATCTCACACCGCCATCCCGCGGTAATTACACTGCGCACGGGCGTCGACAGCGAAGGCAAGCTCTGCGCGCTGCAAGCGCGGGCGGTCTTCAGCGGCGGAGGCTACGCGGCGCTCAAGGCCAATGCCGAAGTGACCGTGCAAGGCCCGAGACGGATCGCCAGTTATTACCGGATTCCGGCGATTCAAGTTGAAACCCTATGCGCTTATACCAATCAGGTTCCCTGCACGCAGACGCGCACTCCAGGCAGCCCGCAGACGACCTTTGCCATGGAGTCACAGATCGATATCATCTCGCATGAACTCGGCATGGATCCGGTCGAGTTTCGCCGGAGGAATTTGCTCAATGCCGGCGATCCAACGCCCTTCGGCCAAAAGTTACAAGGGATCGTGGTGCGGGAGACGCTGGACAGAGCTATCGAAGTCTCCGGCTGGAAAAAGACCAAAGCAAAAAACATCGGCCGCGGCGTAGCGGTTTATGAACGGCCGTCGGGCGCGGGACGATCCGGCGCCGAGATTACGATCAACGCGGACGGCAGAGTTAGTGTGCACCTGGGAGTCCCCGACGTCGGCCCCGGTATCCACACGATCGTGCAGCAGATCGTTGGCGAGGTGCTCGATCTGCCCCGGGAGCGCGTGAATGTTCGCGTCGAAGACACCGACAAGTCGCCTTACGACTCGGGAACCGGCGGCAGCAAGTCGACCAACAGCGTCGGCACCGCCGCTTATCAAGCCGTCACTGAGGTCAAAGAAAAATTATTGGCCCTGGCCGCGGAACGGATCGGCTGCAAGCCGGAAAATATCACGGCTCAAAATGGCCGCTACGTCGCCCCCGGCAGTAAGCCCGTGTCGTTCACGGAGATCATGCGTTTGGCCGTCGAGCAAAACGGCGCGCCCATCACCCATCTCAGCATCTATGAACCAGCGCGCGCGCCGATCACGTCGTTCGCGGCGCAGGTCGCCGAAGTCGAGGTCGACCCGGTAACCGGACACGTCAAAGTCAAAAAGCTAACGACGGTGCATGATTCCGGCACGGTCTTGAACCACTTGAGTTATCAGGGTCAGATCGACGGCGGCGTCATTACCGGTTTGGGGTTCGCGTTGATGGAAGATAGTTCGTTAGTCGATGGCAAGATGGCGACGGCTAACCTGGGCGAGTTCAAAATGGCGACGGCCGCGGATGTGCCAAAGCTAACGACAGTGCTAATGGAAAGCCCCACCGGGCCAAGCCCGTATCAGGGCAAGGCGATTGCAGAGATCCCGAACGTGCCTACGGCAGCGGCCATTGCCAACGCAATCGAAGACGCCGTCGGCGTGCGCCTGTACGATTTGCCGCTGACGTCGGAAAAGGTCTATCGAGCGCTGCATAAGGAGAATTTAACCACATAGGGCCTAGCACGGCAAAGCCGCAACCGAAACTCGGATTATCTCGCGCAAAGACGCAAAGGCCGCAAAGGTCGGAAAATAACGGTGAAAAATTCTCCAAGATAATTCATCTCTTCCCTCCGAACTTGGCGTGCTTTGCCCGTTCGACGTTGCTCAGGGTGGTGAGTCTATCGAACCACGCCTTGGCGGGAGTCAATTCCCCGTGTTCGAGTATTCCAGATCATCGCAAAATTTGCGCGAGCCGCGAATACTTACGTGTATAGCCATTCAGCGTGTTTCAGTCACATCCCGCGGCTATCTGTTTCAACCGCGTGGCAAATGTTCTGTAACCATTTTCTGCGATGTATTTCATATACCCTGTGGTCTGCGGGCTTAAACCTGTGATAAAGTGTGCTAGGTTAAGCGCTAGGTTATTTGTATTTCGCTCCAAGCATAAAAATCTCCAAACTGAGACGCAGTTGGCCACAACATTCAGCATAATCATACCGACCAGAGATCGACACCAAGAGATAATAAGCCTTCTAGAGAGCATTAAACACTTAGATGGCTTGGTGCGTATTAAACCTGAAATCATTGTAAGCGATAATTGCTCCAAAGACCAAACATGGCTCAGCCTCCAGAGGATCGCCGCGGACTATCCCGTTCCGATGAAATCGTTGCAAGCGATCCCCCCAGGCAAGTCCAGTGCGTTAAATGCCGCGATTGCCGTGGCAACAGGCGATGTCCTTGCTTTCTTGGATGACGATGTCGTGGTGGAACCAAACTGGCTTGTGGCATTGGAATCCTATTTTGGCCAATTATCTCATCTTGCCGCCCAGGGAGCGATCCTTATTCCGCCGCGCGATAGTGCCGACCCGGAGATTCTCCGCCTTATCGAAAGGTATCGGACGGTGCGCCAGGTCGATTTCGATGGAACCACCAGCGAAACGCATTCTTTGAACGGCGCTAATATGGCGGTCCGCCGCGAGGTCTTTGACAAAGTGGGAAAATTCGATATTCGGCTCGGCCCCGGAGCTTCCGGGACTTCGGAAGACGTCGAGTTCGCGCAACGGGTGCGCCAGGCGGGTATTAAAATCGGTTATATGAAGCGAGCCGTTGTTTATCATCACGTAGACCGATCGAGATTGACGGAGGCCTATTTTCAATCCATTCACAGACGGCAGGGCGCCAGCCGGCTTTTGTTCAAGCACGAGAGCGCGGGCCGTATCATTTTCGATCTGGGCCGGGTTTCGGCTCAATACGGTTTTTATTCGATATTCGGCGGCGAGCGAAAACGCTACCGCAGCAAAGGCCGCATCTACCACTATCTCGGCATGTTGGAATCGAAACGGAAGGGCCGCGAAGGGAAATGAATCCGGTAATCAGCAGATTGCTGGCGCTTATCTCAACGTGCTTTTCGCCGCACCCACGCCGAGCAGGTTAAAATCGAAGTTGAACGTCGTTTTTGCCGGGTTGATGTCATGCCCGACGCGAAAAGTTATAGACCAACATTCACAGGTGGAAAGAAACTTCGTGGCCCCCCGGACGCCGAGGAATCGGCCCTCACGAGCATCGTACGCCGAACTAAGAAACAATAGGATATTATCCGTCGCGTGATAAATTACACTCGTCCCAACGCTCCCGACGATACTCTTGGAGAAACCCGCACAACGCGGATCGACGGAATGGGCAGCGCAATAGGCGGGCGTGGCGGGATCGTCAAGATTAGCATTCGCGTCCTCGGACAGGAAGCCAAGTTGGCTCCGGCGCAAAAACTGGTAGCTGACGCCGAGGGAGTTCGGTCGATTGAAATCCGGGTCTAAAGTTTGCCGCCTCAGCCGCGGATCGGAAATCGCGAAGAAAGCGCGGGCTTGCGACACTTGCCACGGCCCGGGGTCGACCCCGCCGTCGAAAGCGATATTCACGTAACTCAAGGGAGTCAGCCTGATATTGAAGTCAAGATCCGAAAGGCTGTCGCCGCCTTTCCTCTCCTTATCGATATCGTAGCTGAGCGCCAGTCTGAATTGCCCTATCTCCGAAACGCCCGGGGGACCGAGTGGATTGACGAGTTCGGTATCCTTTTCGTCGGCCGGAGCCGCCAGTGATCGTACAGGTCGGCCCCAAAACCTGTTTGCAACGGCAAAAGTCAGGACGTTGCGTCTCCTGATTCGGTCGATGTTGTCCATGATCGGAATTTTGCTTTGATCGACATCGGGCACGAAAAGGTAGCTCAGCTCGGGCTCAATGACATGTTTGATCGCCGCCATTCTCGTCCCGTTCCAAGCAAAAACCCGGTTCAACGACGTCCCGATATTGCCGCGCATTTCCACCATTGGCCGCGCCAGATTTCGGTCCGATGATTTAACCGGTGAATAGAGATGATAAATCGTCTGCCGCGGCGCCACGCTCAGGGCGCCGAAGAGGTATGAAGCCATCTTGAACGGCAGCACCGCTTCCGGGCGCAGGTCGAGACGCAATCCGTCGCCGCCTTCCCGGCGCAGGTAATTCATCGCCTCGGTTCGCCAGCGAAACTCCAACGGGAAGCCGGAGAGAAACCGCCGGCCCCAAAAGGCCACCTGCGGCGTGCGCTGCAAGGTGGTCGGGTCGGGTTGGATAAAATCCTGATAAAATTTCCACTCGCCTCTGACGAACATATCGCCCCATGCTCTGAAAACACCGAAACGCGATTCGCTGAAGCGGCTGCGCTTGATGTCTGCTTCCTTGGTGCCCGGCAGATCGAAACGATCGATCAGCTCGCGCGTAAACAAATCATCCCGGAAGGCCGCCACGTCGCTGTAGGTAAGCCAATTGGCGGTGGTGAGATAGCGGTGGGTTGCGACGACGCTCCAGCGGTTCTGCGGAATGCGCTGGTCCGCGATGGTGCGGTCGATGACGGACTCGTCCGCCTGATTGCGAAAAGTTTCATTGAAAAAAGACGAATGAAATTGAAAATCCGAGTCCCGATCAAATATCGTGCGCAACTCGCCGATGGCGCCCACCCGCGCCCGGGTCTGGATATCGAATGCCAGAGTCGCGTCGGTGCTTTTCGAAATCGCCCAGAAAAAAGGCTGCTGGAAACGGTAGCCTTCTTTCGTCGATAAACCGAACTTGGGAAACAGAAAGCCGGTTTGCCGCTCGGTTTTTAACGGGAAAAATCCGTAAGGCAGATAAAAAACCGGCACGTCAAAAACATAGAAATAACCGTTCTTAATAGTTGCAAGGCCATCGGCGGAGAGGTCCATTTGATCCGCGGAAAACTTCCAGGGAGGGGCGCCGGATTCGCATAGGCAAGTGGTAAAAAAACCGTCATCGACATGATAAACCTGGCCCCCTAACTTTTGAAAGCGCCGGCCCATGATGCTGATATGACCCTGCTCGATAAAAAGATTGCCGTTTTGAATCTCGCCTGTTTCTTTCCCCAAATTCAACTGCAGTGAATCCGCCGACTTGATTTTCCAATCCGGATCGTCCAACGAGACCCGTCCCTTGGCCTCGACATCTTGCGTCCCCCGGTCGACGCGAACCTCATCGGCCCTGAGCGTGGTCAGCTCGCGCTTGATTTCGACGTTGCCGCTGGCTTCGATTTTTGCCGCGCCGTTCCCCGAGGACAACTTGTCGGCGGTCACGTTGATTCCCGCGCCGTCGGCAGCGGGCCGCGCCGATTGCGCCGACGTAGAGCTAGCGGCGCAGAGAAACAAGACTCCCAATAGCAAAGCGATAACGCAATTTTCTCTCAGCGTCATATTGGCCAGTCCCCGACGCGCGCCGCGAGCTCTTGCGCCGTCGGCCGGACTTCGCCCAGCAGGTAGAGCGAGCCGGCAACCAAAATGATCTCCTCCGGCCCCGCTTCTTGGTAAAGCAGCTGCAAACCTGAACGCGCCTCGTCGACGACGCGATGCGGCAGAGTTCGCGCTAGCCAGCCGGCAATTTTCCCGGGCTCAGTGCTCCGTTCCATTTGGACCCTGGTCAGCACCACCTCATCAACCAGCGGTAGCAATAGCGACAGCATGTGGCGCCAATCCTTGTCTTCCATCGCGGCGAAAAGAAGCTTAATCCTTCTTCCCTGGCGAAATTCTTTGAGCGCCTCGGCCAGCGCGCTCACTCCCTCGCCGTTGTGTGCGCCGTCCAAGATCACCCACGGCCGCTCACGCATGATTTCAAAGCGGCCCGGCCAAGCCACTGAACTTAGCCCTTGCCGAATCGCCTCTTCAGTGACCGGAATCGAATCGCTCGCCAACTCCAGCGCAGCGATGGCCATAGCAGCATTCGACCGTTGATGCCGCCCATGGAGGGCTACCGCAATGTCTGAGAAATGGCGTTTTATCCCCTTATAATCGAAGAAGCGCTCGTTTTTCAAGAAAAATCCGAAATCTGCGCCGAGAAAGTATGAAGGGGAGTGTTTTTCTTCGGCAAGCTGTCTGATCAGCGCCGCAACTTCGGACGGCAGTGGACCACAAACGACGGGGACACTCGGCTTGATGATTCCCGCTTTTTCTCTGCCGATGGAAAGCAAGTCCGAGCCTAAATAGGCCTCATGATCTTTGGATATCGTCGTAATCATCGCAACGATTGGCCGCACCACGTTGGTTGCGTCCAACCGCCCGCCCAGACCAACTTCGATCACGCCGACATCGATTCGCTGGCGCGCGAGATAGAGGAACGCCATGACCGTGACGATCTCGAAAAACGTCAGGGCCACGCCGGCTGGTGTTATGCGCTCCCGGATCTCCTCGGCCAGCTCAACGACTTCACCGGGGGAAATTTCCTTATCGCCGACCCGGATGCGCTCGGTGAATGAAACCAGATGTGGAGAGGTATAAAGGCCCGCGCGGTAGCCCCCCAGCGATAGAATCCGGTGCAGCATCGCCGCCGTCGAGCCCTTGCCGTTGGTGCCCGCGATATGGAGCGCGGGAAATTGCCGCTCGGGATGGCCGAAAAGAGCCAATGCCTCCTCCATGCGGTCAAGGCGCAAATCGATGACGCCGCCGCGGAGGTTATAGATCCAATTGAGGGTTTCGGAATAGGAGTCCATGGGCACCGGGAGGTTCAAGGTTCAATGGCTTCGCCTGTTCAAAGTTCAAAGGTTCAAGGTTCAACGTCCCCACGGCCCAACCTTGAACCGCGCCGAAGGCGCAACTTTGAACCTTGAACCTTGAACTTTGAACCTCGTCTTGCCCGGCGCATGGCGCGTTTCAACCGGGCGACGAATTTGCCGGCGCGCGCCGCTTTTTGTTTTCTGTCTTTAGCGGTTTCGATAATCTGCACCAGCGCGCTACCCACCACCGCCGCGTCGGCAAAGCCGCCGATCCACGCCGCCTGCTCGGGTGTCGAAATGCCGAATCCCACGCCCACCGGCAACGACGCGGCGCGGCGCACCCGCGCCACCTGGCCGCGCAGTTGCCTGTCAAATGACCGGCGCGCGCCGGTGACGCCCGTCACCGAGACGTAATAAATAAAGCCGCTTCCTTGCCGGGCCGCCTGACGGATGCGGTCGGGGCCGCTGGTGGGCGACAATAGAAAAATCACGTCGAGTCCCAGAGCGTCGCTCCATTGCTTCAACTCGCCGCTTTCCTCCGGCGGCAGATCGACGCAGAGCACGCCATCGGCCCCCGCCGCCGCGGCCTGGCGGCAGAAACTTTCCAGCCCGTAATGAAAAAATGGATTGAAGTAGCCGAACAAAATTAGCGGCAGCTCGGAGTGGCGGCGAAACCGCCGGACCAGGGAGAGAATTTTCGTCATCGACGGATTATTCTTCAAGGCGCGCTCCGACGAGCGTTGAATCGTCGGTCCGTCCGCCGTCGGGTCGGAGAACGGAATGCCCAACTCGATCAAGTCGGCGCCGCCCCTTTCCACGGCGTAAAGTATTTCGAGCGTCGTGCCGAGATCGGGGTCTCCCGCGGTCACGAACGGAATCAGCGCGGCCTCGCCCCGCCGTTTCAATTCGGCGAATTTTTTTTCTATGCGTCCCATCGGCCGTTACAGACCGTTCAAAGTTCAAGGTTTAAGGTTCAAAGTGAAGAAAAATCCTACAACGTTGAACCTTGAACTTTGAACGTTGAACCGGCTTTAAAGCTTCACTCCGAGGTAGTCCCCCACGGTCATCATGTCTTTGTCGCCGCGGCCGGAGAGATTAACGATAATGGTTCGCTGCTTGGGCAAGCGCGGCGCGAGACGCATTACCGCAGCGATGGCGTGGGCGCTCTCCAACGCCGGAATAATACCTTCGATTTCTGCGAGATATTTGAGCGCGGCGATGGCCTCGCCGTCGGTGGCGGCGGCGAACTGCACCCGGCCCCGGTCGCGCAGGTAACTCAGCTCGGGACCGACGCCGGGATAGTCCAGTCCCGCCGCGATGGAATGGGTCTCGCGAATCTGGCCGGAGCTGTCCTGCAGTACGTAGCTCTTGCTGCCATGCAGCACGCCGATCTCGCCGCCGAGAACCGACGCCGCATGCTCGCCGGTGCCGAGCCCCCGTCCCGCCGCCTCGACGCCGAGCATGCTTACATTGCGGTCTTTGACGAAGGGATAAAAAAGCCCCATCGAGTTGCTGCCGCCACCGACGCAGGCCACCAGATAGTCGGGCAAACGCCCCTCGGCTTTAAGAATCTGACGGCGCGCTTCCCGGCCGATCACCGATTGGAAGTCGCGCACCATCATGGGGTAAGGGTGCGGCCCCGCCACCGAGCCGATCAGGTAGTAGGTCGTGCGCACGTAGGTCACCCAGTCTCTAAGCGCTTCGTTCATGGCGTCCTTCAATGTCTCGCTGCCGGACTCCACGACCAGCACTTTCGCGCCCAAAAGCTTCATGCGAAACACATTGAGCGATTGGCGTCGGACATCTTCCCGGCCCATGAAGACTTCGCACTTGAGGCCGAAGCGTGCCGCCACCGTCGCCGTGGCCACGCCATGCTGGCCGGCGCCAGTCTCGGCGATGATCCGCTTCTTGCCCATGCGGCGCGCCAGCAGAATCTGGCCGATGGTGTTGTTGATCTTGTGCGCCCCGGTGTGGCAAAGGTCTTCGCGCTTGAGATAGATCTTCGCCCCGCCCAGTTCGCGGGTTAGCCGCTCGGCGAAATAGAGCGGGGTTTCCCGACCCGCGTACTCGCGGAGATAGCGCCGAAACTCTTTTTGAAATGCGCGGTCTCGGCGCGCCGCCGCATAGGCCCGCTCCAATTCCATGATTGCGGGCATGAGCGTCTCTGCCACATAGCGGCCGCCGAAGGGACCGAAGTGGCCGCGCCGGTCAGGCACTTTTGGCAGCAACGATGAATTCTTTGAGTTTGCCATGATCCTTGATACCCGGACGCGCCTCCACACCGCTGCAAACATCGACCCCGTACGGCCGCACGCGGCGAATCGCTGCCGCGACATTGGCGACGGTGAGCCCGCCCGACAAAATCAGTTTCTCTGTTTTCACTCCTTCGAGCCACTCCCAGGGAAACCCGGCGCCCGACCCGCCGTAGCCCGCGGTCCAGGAGTCCAGCAAATAGAATTCCGCGGGGAACCTGTCCATACCGAGCAGCGATTGCTTATCCTTCAACCGGAATGCTTTAATGACTTTCATGTCCCAACCGCGGCAGTAATCTGCGCTCTCCTCGCCGTGAAACTGCAAGCCGGAGTATGCCTGCCGGCCATTCGCCAACCTTCCGCTGGCGATGACTTCACGCACCCTCGATTGAGACTCGTTGACAAACAGCGCGACGTTGAAAGACGTTTCCGGCAATCCAGCGAGAACCGCCGCCGCCGCTTGCGGCGTAACCCAACGCGGGCTCGGCTGATAAAAGTTAAATCCCAGGAGATCCGCGCCAAACTCAAGCGCTTTTTCCGCGTCAATCAAGCTGGTAATGCCGCACACTTTGACTTTAACCATATCGATAGAGGACTGGACGAGACTGATTTTCACCACGAAGCTCGTAGCGCGGCGAAGCCGCAACCAAAGGGAAGAGGAGATTCAACCACAAAGAGCACAAAAGTCACAAATTATGGGACGGCTATAGCCGTCCCTTTCGGATAATTTAACCGCAAGGTACGTGGTTCGACTTAGCTCATGGTTCGACTTTCGCTCACCATCCTGAGCCTTTGTCGAAGGACCACCCTGAGCTAAGTCGAAGGACAAAGGTCGCAAAAATATTATCTTGTGCGCTTCGCGCCCTATGTGTTCTTTGTGCCCTTTGTGGTTAACTTTCTTGAGTTCGTTCTTCGTGTTCTTCGTGCCTTCGTGGTGAATCCTGCTTTCTTTGCGGCTAAATTCCCTCCGACCCTGCCCTGCCCTGGACAGGCACAGAAGCCTACTCCGACGATTATTTCTATGTAATACTATACTTGAAAGTTTTCGCGGCGCGCGCAAATGTTTCGATGCGCCAAAGCCAAGAGGGCGGGTTTCAAACCCGCCCCTTGTATATTCATTTTTGCGTAATTCGCGCTCTTTGCGGTTAAATGCTCCCCATCTTCCGTTCGAGGGCGCGATGAATCGCGCCCCTACTTTGTGACCTTTGTGCTCTTTGTGGTTAATTAAGATTCTGAGGTGTTTGTGGCTGTCGATCCGATTACCGTTGAAATAATTCGCTGCGCTCTGAGAGCG
>DASWHT010000316.1:0-17688 GCA_036398075.1 Binatia bacterium
CACGATGCGCCCCGCGCCGAGAATCATGTGGCCCACCTCTGAGTTGCCCATCTGGCCCTCGGGCAAACCGACATCGGCGCCGGACATGGAAAGACGCGAGTTCGCATAGTTCCTTAGCAGCGCGTCCAAATTACGCATCGATGCATGGGCGATTGCGTTGCCGTCTTTTCGCGGATTGATGCCAAATCCATCCAGAATCACGAGAATAAGCGGGCGCACTATGCTCACGAAAACTTCCTTTCCTAGACGGGCAATACCGGGTTCAACGTTTAATGTTCAAAGTTCAAGGTTCGATTTTCCGCTGGAGCTTAAATTTCCAAACTTTGAACCTTGAACCCGAAACTTTGAACGATTCAAAATTGGCCGGCAAGTTTCGCGTAGTGTTCCGGCAATTCGGCCCGCGGAGCGTCGCCCCACAGCCCGTCGAGATCGTAGAACTCACGGACGGGTTCATAAAAGATGTGAACGATCACGTCGGAAAAATCCATGAGCAGCCAATGGCCGCGGCCGGCGCCTTCGACCGCGAAGGGCCTGATGCCCAGCGTCAGGGCAGTCTCTTCGATCCCCTGGGCAATGCTCTGTACCTGCCGGTCGGAACGTCCCGAACAGATAATAAAATAATCAGCGATGGACGTTATTTCCTTTACACAAAGCACGTTGAGATCGCCGGCCTTCTTTTCCAACGCGGCGGCCACGAGTGTTAAGGTCTTGTCCCAGGAGTTTTTCTCAGCCAATGGCGCTAATTCTCCCTGCCGGCTCCCGGTAAAGACGCCGATTGCCGATATACTCTTCGACTGCATGGGGCACCAGGTAACGGATCGATTTTCCCCGCCGGACTCTGGCGCGAATATCAGACGCCGAAACGGCGAAGTCGGTGAGTTGCAAAAAATGCAGCGTACTACCACTCCGATGGCGATAATTTTTCTCTTTCGGATCATAACAAAACAGCTTCCGCACGGCAATGGAGATGCCGCTCAATAGATTCGACTTTCGGCTCCCCGGACGCGATGTCACGATAAAATTACAAAGCGGAAACACTTCTTTGAAATTCTTCCAGGTTTCGATCTCCCGAAAAGCGTCGAGGCCCAGGATGAAATAATAAGTGTCATTGCTCCGCTTGCGCGCCGCAAAATAGCGCAGCGTGTCGATGGAATAGGACACCCCCGGCCGGTTGATCTCGACGGTGGAAACTCCGAAGTTTGGATTGCTCGCCAGCGCCAAGCGCACCATCGCCAGACGGTCACGCGCTGACGTTTTGGTCTGGCCACGCTTGTGAGGCGGCTTAGCGGTGGGAATGAAAAAAATCCGGTCCAGGGCGAAGGCCTCGCGCACCTCTTCGGCGCTGCGCAGGTGGCCCCAATGGATCGGATCGAAGGTGCCGCCGAACAGACCGATCCTCATAGGGTTAGGGTGTCCCCTTTTCCTAAACTGGCGAAGCGAGTGTCAGCAATAACAGTAGTGTTGGAAAGTCTATCTTGGTTTCGAGTTTCGAGTTTCGAGATTGGAATTAACCCGAAACCCGAAACCTGAAACGTGAAACTGATAAGGGACGTTTGAGGCGTTGTCGACGGCGTGATCATTCCCGAATCTGCCCATCCCCCAACACGACGAACTTAGTCGTCGTTAGCTCTTCCAATCCCATCGGGCCGAAGGCGTGGATTTTGCTCGTGCTGATGCCGATTTCCGCGCCCAGGCCTAGCTCGCCGCCATCGTTGAAGCGGGTGGACGCATTGACCATCACCGCCGAAGAATTGACGCGGTCGATGAACTCCCGCGACCTTTGATAGTTCGTGGTCACAATGGTTTCCGTGTGTTCGGAGCCATAGCGCTCGATGTGATCGATGGCCTCGTCCATGTCTTTCACGACGCGAACCGAGAGAATCAAGTCGAGATACTCCGTTGTCCAGTCGGCTTCCGTGGCTTCTTTCGCCGCGGGCACGAGAGCGCGGGTCTTGTCGCAGCCGCGAATCTCCACCCCCGCGGCCTGAAATTTCACCGCCATGGATGGAAGAAACCTGCCGGCAATAGCTTCGTGCACAAGCAGCGTCTCCATGGCGTTACACACCGACGGGCGCTGCACCTTGGCGTTCATGCAGATGCGCTCTGCCATCTCGAGAGACGCTTCATTGTCCACGTAAACATGGCACACGCCTTTGTAGTGCTTGATGACGGGCACTTTAGAACTCGCCGCCACGGCGCGGATCAGCTCCTCGCCGCCGCGCGGAATAATCAGATCGATGTACTCTTCCAATTGCAGCAGCTCCCGCACTAGCGCGCGGTCCTTGTTCGCCACAACCTGAATCGCCGCCGGTGGCACGCTTGTTTCCGCCAGGGCTTGACGCAACACCTCGCCAATGGCTTGGTTCGAGAAATGCGCCTCGCTGCCGCCGCGCAAAATCACGGCATTGCCGGATTTGAGACAGAGCGCCGCGGCATCCGCCGTGACGTTGGGCCGCGCTTCATAAATCATGCCGATAACGCCCAGGGGAATGCGCATCTTGCCGACTTGAAGGCCATTGGGCCGCCGCCACATCTTGACGATTTCTCGCACGGGGTCCGGCAGCGCCACGACTTCGCGTAAACCTTTGGCCATCGTTTGAACGCGATCGGGATTGAGAGCGATGCGGTCTAGTACGGCGCCGGACACACCGGTCTGCTTGGCGAATTCAAGGTCCTTCTTGTTCTCCTCAACTAGAAAAGCCGTTTGGGCTTCAAGTTTCTCCGCCATCAGCAGCAAAGCGCCATTTTTCTCGGCGGAGGAAAGCGGCGCGAGCTTCCGCGCAGCCGCCTTGGCCTGCTGGCCTAAATGGATTGCCTCTTCTTTTAACGAATGCTTGTTCAATTCGAGGTCCCCCAGCAAACAAATTAAAGTTAGCTGGAGTATTGGAGTGTTGGAGTACTGGCGCAATGGGTTCTGACCAACACTCCTTTACTCCAGCACTCCAGTCCTGGCCCTTCCTACAGCAGCACCAAATCGTCGCGATGAATGATCTCGTCGTAGGCTTTGTAGCCCAGGACTTTTTCAATGTTGCTTGTATGCAATCCTTTGATCCGATTCAACTCCTGCGTGCTGTAGTTCACCAGCCCGCGGGCGAACTCCCGCCCGTCGTGATCCAGACAACGCACGCATTCACCGGCGCCGAAGGAACCGCGGACTTCTTTGAGTCCCGAAGGCAGCAAACTCTTTTTTTTATTCACTAACGCGTCATAGGCGCCGGTGTCGACGACGATTTCGCCGGCCGGCTTCAGATTATACGCGATCCAGTGTTTGCGGTGCGTGAGACGGTTTTCCTCCGGCAGCACCAGCGTGCCGAGTTCTTCGCCGGCGTCGAAAACTTGAGTCAGTACTCCGGGCCGTAGGCCGGTGGTGATTACCGTCGCAATGCCAGCAGCGGCGGCTTTTTCCGCCGCGTCGATCTTCGTGACGATGCCGCCGGTGCCTAAGGCGCTCCGGCTTTCACCCATGATCGCGTCCTTGACCCCTTTCATATCTTGTATAAGCGGAATGACCCGCGCTTCGGCGTGAATGCGCGGATCGCAGTCATAAACCCCCTCGACATCGCTCAAAATAACCAGCAGGTCGGCCTCGAGCAGGGTTGCCACTAGCGCCGACAGGTGATCGTTGTCGCCAAACTTCATCTCTTCAACCGCCACGGTGTCGTTCTCGTTGACGATGGGAATAATCGACGATTCCAGAAGCATTTGAAATGTGTGCTTGGCGTTCATATAGCGCTGGCGGTTAGCCAGATCCTCGTGCGTAAGGAGAACCTGAGCCACGCTTTTTTTAAACTTCGAAAAGTAACCCTCGTAGAGCGCCATAAGTTTGATCTGGCCGACGGCAGCCAATGCCTGCTTTTCAGGAATGGTCTTGGGGCGTTGCTTCCAACCAAGCCGGGTCATGCCGGCGGCCACCGCGCCGGAACTGACGACAACGATTTCTTTTTTTTGATCGTGCAGGCCGGCGAGTTCCCCCACCAACGCGCGGAGCCTTGCCTCCTCGATACCGATGCTGGAGGAAAGAATCTGGCTGCCGATCTTCACCACCACGCGGCGCACCCTCTTGAGAATCGATTTTTTATGCTCCAGCTGCATCACGATCGGTCTCATCCTGCTGTCTTAATTCGTCCATCCGGCGCCCGATCAACTGGACCAACGCCTGCACGCCCTCCGTGGTCGCCGCCGATATGACATGCAGCGGACGATCCGACTTGGGCAATTTTTTCGCCAATAGCTTGGCCTTCTCTCTCCCCACGGGTAAATCCACCTTGTTGGCGACCACGATCTGCGGCTTTTGTCCCAACTCCGGATCGAATAGCGCCAGTTCCCGGTTGACGGTTTTCCAGTCCGCCAGCGGATCTTTTTCGTCGATCTGCGAAGCGTCAAGCAGGTGGACCAGCATTCGAGTGCGCATGACATGGCGCAGGAATTTGTCCCCCAGCCCATGTCCCTGGTGCGCCCCTTCGATCAGCCCAGGGATGTCCGCCACGACAAAGCTCTTGCCTTCGCCGTAACTGACCACGCCCAGATTGGGCACCAGGGTCGTAAACGGATAGTCGGCGATTTTCGGCCGCACCGCCGAGATCACCGAGATCAACGTCGACTTGCCGGCGTTGGGCAAACCGATGATCCCGACATCCGCGAGCAACCGCAACTCGATCTCGAGTTCGCGCTCCACCCCCGGCTCGCCCGGTTGGGCATAGCGGGGACTGCGGTTAGTCGACGAGGCGAAATGAGCGTTGCCTTTGCCACCGCGCCCGCCCGCGGTGACCACCGCGCGCTCCCCGGGAATTTTTAGATCCGCGAGCATCTCACCCGTCGCCGCGTCGCGAATCAGCGTGCCCACTGGAACTTTAATGAGATAATCATCGCCGCGCCGGCCGTTGCAATCGCTGTCCGTGCCCCTTTTCCCTGGGCTCGCCCTGCACTCCTTGCGGTAACGCAGATCGAGCAGCGTGGTCAGCTGGGGATCCGCCACCACCACCACGTCGCCGCCATGCCCGCCATTGCCGCCGTCCGCGGGGCCGCGCCGCACGAACTTGGCACGATGAAAGCTGACACAGCCGGGCCCGCCGTCGCCGGCAATAACGCGAATCTTGGTTTCATCAATAAATTTCATAACCCTGGCGCGCCTGAGCCGCAACCAAAAGAAAAAGAGATTTCACCACAGAGACACGGAGTGCGCAGAGTAATTTTCTATACTCTCCCCTCCGCGTACTCCGCGCCTCCGCGGTGAGAAATCCGACTTCCTTTATCCACGAAGGTCACAAAGAGCACTAAATTTAAGAGTATAAATATCCGAAGCCTTCGTGCAATTGGTGGTGCAGATACTTTCATCGAATGACGCACCCATCCTGACTTCTGATATCTGGATTCCGACTTCATCCCTTCCCTCATCATCCCCTTCTCGCGGATAAAAAAAAAGCCCCGAACGGGGCTTTTCAGATCGGCAATAATCTTCCCATCATTGCACAGCCGGGAGCACTTCGACTTTCTTTCGAGTCTTATCGTAGCGGCCATACTTGACGATGCCATCGGTCAACGCGAACAAAGTATAGTCCCGGCCCATGCCGACGTTCTTTCCGGGGTGAATCCTCGTGCCCAGTTGCCGGACCAGAATATTTCCCGCGCGCACGGTCTCGCCGCCAAAGACTTTCACGCCGCGCCGCTGTCCTTGGCTGTCTCTGCCGTTACGCGAACTGCCACCGGCTTTTTTGTGCGCCATCTCTTGCTCCTTGGTTACGCTTCAATCGCGGTGATCTTCAGGGTGGTCTGGTGCTGGCGGTGGCCTCTCTGCCGGCTATAGCTTTTACGCCGTTTCTTCTTGAATACCAGAACCTTTTTTGCCTTGCCCTGGCCGACGATCTCGCCGGTGACCTTGGCATCGGCAACCAATGGCGCGCCGATTTTCACTTCACCGTTGCCACCGACGAATAAAACGTCAGCCAAAGTGACCTTGTCGCCGACTTCACCGGTGATCTTCTCAATCTTAACGAGCTGCCCCTCGGACACCCGATACTGTTTGCCACCTGTTCTAATCACGGCATATTTCATAAGATTTTCTTGAAACAATTTTTCTAAAGGAAAAACCGGCCAAAGTCAATATATGGCGCCGCAACGCCGCGAAAAGCATGAATTCCTCAGCGGGGCCGCCAAAAAGTGATGGCTCACGATTCGATTGACTTCTCCCCTTTCTATTTAGGGTCATCGTCATCGAATCGACGCAAACACGCGCTGGATGAGGGGCCGAGTTGACAGGCTGTGCTATTTAGAATATATCGTTAAGCGATATTATCGTGATACGATATAACAATGCCCAAAACACCACATCTCCCTGACTTCAAATCGATGGCGGAACTTCGTTATCAAATCCGCCGCTTTTTGCGTTTCAGTGAAAACGCCGCGCGACAAGCAGGCATCGAGCCCCAACAACACCAACTTTTGCTGGCCGTCAGGGGCCTACCCGACGACCTAAAACCGACTGTCGGTGTGTTAGCGGAAAGGATGCAATTGCAGCATCACAGCACCGTTGAGCTCATTGATCGGCTGGTCGATCGGGGTTTCCTTTGCCGCTTGCGGGCGATCGATGATCGGCGGCAAGTCCTGGTCAAGCTGACTCACGACGGCGAAAAGTTCCTCAAGACGCTCTCACTCCACCACCTGCAAGAACTGCAGTCCACCGGGACGAAGTTTGTACAGATCCTGCAGACTCTGATTGATAACGCCGGCTTGACTGCCGCGGCGGTGGAGAATGCCGACACCGGCCATCCAACCGTGCCAAATAAATTGCGAAAGGAAACTCACCATGGCTAATCAAGAAAATGCCGCGGACGAACTGTTACTCGACGTAAAAGTCGCCGACGCGTCGCGCTTATACAAATTTTATCTGATTCAAGAGAAGAAAATTCTCGGCACGGCAAGCGTCGCCATATTTCTCACTCTCTGGGAGCTGGTGGGAAACACCTTCAAATTAATCAATCCAATGTTCATGAGCGCGCCTTCCCTCGTTTTCAACGCTGCGATTCAGCTATTTGCCTCGGGTGAAATATACAACGACCTTTACGTAAGCGGCTTGGAGCTCTTCTGGGGCTATTTCCTTTCGGCCTTGTTCGCTGTCCCCTTTGGTATCATGATCGGGTGGTACAAGAAGGTAAGTCACATCTTTGATCCCTTCGTCAACGCGATGAACGCGACCCCTCGCGTGGCGCTTCTGCCCTTGGTCATCATTTGGTTGGGAATCGGCATACTCTCGAAGGTCGGTATCATCTTTCTGGGCGCGGTCTTCCCCATATTGATCAACACGCGCGACGGGGTGAAGACGACGCCTTTAAATCTTCTCACTGCCGCCCGTAGCTTTGGCGCATCGGAGTGGATGATCTTTAAAACCGTTGTGCTCCCTTCGACCATCCCATTCATCCTTAGCGGTTTGAGGCTTGGGCTTGGGAGAGCTATTGTGGGGGTCATGGTCGGTGAGCTTTACGCCGCTACCGCAGGGATTGGTTTCATGATCACGGTCGCGGGCGCCACCTTTCAAACCGATAAGGTCTTTGTCGGCGTCCTCGTTTTCGCGCTGACCGGGATGATCGGCATGGAATTGTTGACCCGGGTGGAAAAGCGGTTCAGTAGTTGGCGCCCCGCCCTAGGCGCACAAGAATAACAATTCTGCCGCGAAATCGGAATCTGAACCTTCTCACGATCAGGGGCCTGCCGCCAAGGTGGGCCCTTTCCATTCCAGCAGCACAGTCGTCTTGCGCCACAAACACAAGTCTCACGGCGAATTTCGCCCGCCCCTTGCCCTTTCTCTTCGTGAACCTTAAATTGATCGGTAACGGAAAGGAGCTCTGTTTCATGCGCTCAAGAAAAATCCGCACGCATTTGATCGGCGTCATTTGTATCGCTCTCACGCTGTTTGCCTCCGGCTGCGGCTATAATGATCTCCAAGGCCTGGACGAAGAAGTCAAAGGCGCGTGGGCAGAGGTTCAGAACCAATACCAACGCCGCGCGGACCTGGTGCCAAACTTGGTCGAGGTGGTAAAAGGCGCGGCGAAATTTGAGCAAGAGACCTTGAAGCAGGTTATCGACGCGCGCAGCAAAGCGACCAGCGTGAACCTAAGTGCGAGCGATCTCAGCAACCCTGAGGCTTTCAAGCGTTTTGAAGAGGCCCAGCGGAGTCTTTCCGGCGCGCTGTCGCGGCTCCTGGTCGTGGTCGAAAAGTATCCCGACCTCAAAGCATCGCAGAACTATCGCGACCTTCAAGCCCAACTCGAAGGCACCGAAAACCGCATTGCCGTCGCGCGTGGCCGCTACGGACAAGCCATAGTGGAATACAATAAGAAAGTTCGCTTCTTCCCCACCAACCTGACCGCCAAATATCTCCTGAGTATGGAGGTTAGGGAAAATTTTTCGGCTGAGCCCGCGGCGGCCAAACCTCCCCAGGTCAAGTTCTAAGCGACAACACGGAGAGATGTGGCTCGAATCTGTACTTGTTCTACCTCCTCTCCCTCTGGGAGAGGACTGAGGTGAGGGTGCGTGAAATCCGTCTTGTCGGGGTGTTTTCGTTAGGCGTTGCTTCGTATATCTTCCTCGCTCTATTTTCACTCGTTCACGCCTTGGATGTCCCTCCGCTCCGCGGCCGAATTAATGACTACGCCGCGCTGCTGCCCGGCGATCGAGCCGAGGCGCTAGAATCACGCCTCGCGGCTTTCGAAAAGGAAACCGGGCATCAGGTCGCCGTACTTACGGTTCCTGGTCTCGAAGGTGATTCGCTGGAAGATTTCAGCATTCGAGTCGCCGAAGCGTGGAAAATCGGCAAGAAGGGCTTCGACAACGGCGCGATCCTTCTCATCGCCCAAAAGGATCGAAAGCTCCGCATTGAAGTCGGCTACGGCCTTGAAGGCGTTTTGCCGGACGCCATCGCGAACCGTATCGTCCAGGAAGTGATCGTGCCGCGGTTCCGCGAAGGCGATTTCGCTGGAGGTATCGAAGCGGGATTAAACGCCATGTTGCAAGTGATCAAAGGCGAGCCCCTCCCAAAAAGGGCGCGGGCCGCGCGCGGACAAGGGGCATCGCAACTCTTTTCTGCGATGAGCATACTTACGATCACGGGCATAGTCGCGTTATTCATCGGTATGACACGTCGGCGGGTCCTGGGCGGGACCGTCGGAGGAGCTGCTGCAGGTTTCGCCGCAACCTTGTTCAGTACGGGTGGGTTTGGTGTGATTCTGATCCTTGCTCTGATTATTGGAGCGCTGCTCGGCGCCATCGGCAGCACGATGTCGGTTGCAACGGCGGGTAATCAATGGACCGGAGGGTCACGCTATCGCAGAGGCGGCTGGGGAGGGGGAATATTTCCCGGAGGATTCGGTGGTGGAGGCGGCGGAGGCTTTGGTGGTGGTGGTGGTGGATTTGGCGGGGGCGGTGCATCAGGAAGCTGGTAGCAATGAACGCGGAAAAATTTTTTACTAGCGACGAACAGGACCGCATCCAGCGCGCCGTGATCGCCGCCGAGCAAAAGACCGCCGGCGAGATCGTGCCGATGCTCGTCACCGCCAGCGACCGCTACGCCGAGGTCGAGATGACCGGTCTCGCTTTCGGTCTTTCTCTCGGAACTTTTGCCGGGTTTATCATCCATGACCCATGGGCGCTGATTCACTCGCAGCTCTTGTGGCCGCTCGCGGGCGCCGTCCTTGGCTTTATCGTTTGCAGGCTGCCCCCGATCAAGCGCCGGCTGATTTCAACGGACCGTATTGCAGAGGCAGTACAACTGCGCAGTCTTGCCGCCTTTACCGGACAAGGCTTGCATCACACGCGCGCGGAAACCGGCATCTTGATCTTCGTGTCGCTTTTGGAACACCGCGTGGTCGTTCTAGCGGACCGCGGAATTCATACGAAAGTTCAGCCTGGGACCTGGGACGAAGTCGTGCGCATCGTTACCGCAGGGCTCAAGTGCGGCAAACCCTGCGACGCGTTCTGCAAAGCTATCGAACGCTGCGGTGCGATTCTGGCCCAACACTTCCCGCGTTCGCCGGATGACAAGGATGAATTATCAAACCGGTTGGTGACGGGTGAATAGTCAAAAAAAGGGCGGGTTTGAAACCCGCCCCCTACGAACTCTTTGTACCCTTTGTGGTTAAATTTCTTATTTCCGAATCAACCGCACATCCACCGCCGCCACCCCGCCTCCCTTAGCCCGCACCATGATCGGATTGATCTCCATGTCGGAGAGAAAATTGCTATGGGCGGCGAAAATATCGGACAGGCCGGCCATCGCTTTTACCAGCGCACCAATATCACGCGGCCCTTGGCCGCGCACGCCTTCGAGGACTTTGTAGCCGCGCAGTTCCTCGAGCATCCCGCGCGCTTCACGCGCGTCGACTGGTAGCAAGCGAATCGACACGTCCTTCAACACTTCGACAAAAATACCGCCGAGGCCGACCATGAGAAACGGGCCGTACTGCGGATCGGTGCGCGCGCCAATCAACACTTCCGTTCCCTGCACCATTTCCTGGATCAGCAACTGGCCTCTACCGAGTGTTTTGGACAAAAGTCTTTGTCCTTCGGAAGTGACTTCTTCGGCGCTCTTCAATCCGAGCACGACGGCGCCGGATTCCGTCTTGTGCACGATGTCCGGTGAAACAAGCTTCAGGGCCACCGGAAAGCCGATTCCCTTGGCTTTCGCGCCGGCGTCGGTGGCGTTTCCAGCCATCGCCTGCTTCGGTAAGCCGATGCCGCGGCTTTGCAACAATGCGTTCAATTTTTCGCCTTCGAGATCTGCCGAGCCGCCGCTCGCGGCCGGCAAAGTCGGCACCCCAAGCTGCCTTCTCTCTCCGTATAATCCCAAACCGGCCAGCGCGCGCAAAGTCGGCTTGATCGCTTGCAAGAATGGCAACCCCGCCTCCTCCTGGTACGCCCGGCTTTCATCCAAACAACTATAGGTCGAGCGCCCGAAAGCGAGCACCGGCTTGTCGGTCGCCTCGGCAAGACTCTTAAACAGGCCGGCGCTGCGCTGCTGTCCGCGCGGCAGCTCGCCGTGAATGGCCAGCAGATCGACACCGTCGTCCTCGGCGTGGAGTTTGACGATATTGATGAACCCTTGCTCATCGCCGAATCCCGCCACGCCGCATTCAAGCGGGTTTTCCACCGCTAACTCCGGCGGTATCAGCGGCCGCACCGCCTCCTTGGTCTTGTCGCTCAATTGGGCGAGATTAGTCTTGAGTTCGTCGCAGTGATCGCAAATCAGCCCTTTCATGCCGCCGGAATTGACGACGATGGCCGCGCGGCCGCCTCTTGGAAAACGGCCCGGCATGAAAGCCAAGGTCATCTCGGTCATGTCCTCCAACGTCGGACAGCGGATCAATCCCAGTCGATGGCAGACAGCATCGAACACCTCGTCGGCGCCCGCCAACGAGCCGGTGTGAGAAATCGCCTGGCGCTTGCCCATTTCAGAGCGGCCAAGCTTCACCACCAGGATCGGCTTGCCTTTATTGAGCGCCTGCTCGGCGACGGTCATGAACTCGTTGGGGCGGCGAATCCCTTCGACCATTAACGTTATGACTTTGGTGTCCGGATCGTCCACGAGAAAAGATAAATAATCCACCAGATCGAGACTGACTTCGTTGCCGCTGGACACTGCGTAAGTGAAGCCAATGCCACGCTCGGACGCGCCCTTGATCCAGTTGCCGAGGGATCCGCCGCTCTGGAAAATCAAACCGACAGGCCCTTTTTTGAGCAACGGCGTCACGGTGGGAAATGTCCACAAACCCTCGCCGACGGAATACGATCCCATGCAGTTCGGCCCACAAATGACAAAGCCGGTTCCATCGCACAGCTCGCTCATCGCCTGCGCCCGCTCTTTGCCTTTGGGGTCGTCACCTTCGCCGAAACCCGCGGTGTAAATAGTCGCGGAATGGGTGCCGAGCTTGGCCGCCTCTTCCAGGACACCGAGCACAGCCCGGGTCGGAATGAGGACCAACAACTCCTCCGCCACCTCCGGCAAAGCGGCGAGATTGGGATAGCACTTGTCACCGAACAATTCGTTGTAGTTCGGATTGATGAGGTACGCGCCGCCGGGAAACTTCGCGGCCTTGAGGTTGCGGTAAATCCCCGCCGGCCACGCGCCCTTCGGCGACGCGCCGACGATGGCGACGGACTTGGCGCGAAGCAGATTTTCCACGGGTTTGCGAGTGAAAGTGCTCATGACAGGGTCCTTCTCATTTGGAATTGCTATTCGTATGTCACAGACACCGGGTTACTGCAAGAATCGGGAACTTGGAATGATGGAGTTTTGGCCTGCCGGGAGGCCTGGTCACGGAAACAGATGCCAGCGATGCGCCGGCAAATCGACCACGGCATCCTGGCCGACGGCGAGATCGGTATCGCCGGCGAGCTTGGCGAGTATGGTCACGCCGGCGACTTCAACTTCAAGCAGTGCTGAGTCGCCCAAGTAATTTTTGCTTGTAATCTTGCCGCGCACCGCGCCGCCGTCCTCATGCGAAACCGGCGACGGACTGACGTGCTCCGGGCGAATGGCGAGAGAGACTCCCGCGCCGACGGCGACGCCGTTGGGCACCTTGATGTGGATCCTTCCCAACGGGCACTCCACCCGGTCGGGACCGGTGACATGCCCTTTGACAAAATTCATCTCGCCAACAAACTGCGCCACGAACAGGTTTACCGGGCGGACATAAATATCATTCGGCTTGGCGGTTTGAAGAATCTCACCCTGATTCATCACGCAGACTTTGTCACCGAGGCTCAAGGCCTCCGCCTGGTCGTGGGTCACGTAGAGCGTCGTGACGCCGATGGACTTGGTAATTTTTTTCAGCTCGACCCGCATCTGCTCGCGCAAGCGCGCGTCCAGATTGCTCAGCGGCTCGTCCATCAAGAGAATCTTGGGCTCGGTAACCATCGCCCGCGCCATCGCCACGCGCTGCTGCTGCCCGCCGCTCAAATCCGTCGCGGGCCGGTTTTCAAGACCGTCGAGTTGAACGCGCTTGAGCGCGTTGCGCACTTTGTCCGCAACATCGGACTTGGAATAACGCTTTTGCCCCTGGGTGAGGGGGAAAGCTACGTTTTGGAAAACGTTCATATGAGGCCAAATTGCGTAGGACTGGAATACCATGCCGATATCACGCTTCTCCGTCGGCACATAAACGCGCTGTGTCGTTGCGTTGACCAGTTTCCCACCGAGCTCGATCTCACCGCCATCCGGTCTCTCCAGTCCCGCGACGCATCTAAGCGTGGTCGTCTTGCCGCACCCGCTGGGCCCCAATAGAACGCAAAACTCCCCGTCCTTCACTTCAAGATCAATTTCCTTCAGGGCATCGACTTGCCCATGACGCGCACGAAATGTTTTTCGCAGACCCCTGACGGTGATCATTTGTCCTCGCTACGCTCGGAATCTCAGATTTATAATTTCAAATTTTATGTGGCTATTCAGCCCTGGCGCGCTGTTGAGATGTGAAATTGGCAAACTGCAATCGTGACGCATCTAGCATCATGACGCACTGCCGATCTCGCCCACCCTGGCGAGCGCGAGTCGCAAGGTCCCCACTACGATCAGCGCAAAGAGGATCAAGACGACCCCCAGGGCCGAGACTTCGGGAATCCAACCGCTGCCCCAAAACTGCCATACCACCGTAGAGATCACAACGCTGCTCCGGGTATAGAGAGTCAAAGCCATGGTGACCTCGCGGTAGGATAGCATCCCGATCCATATCCAACTATTGAGAACGCCAGCGGCAATGAGCGGCAAAACGATCTTCCAAATCACCCGCGGTGTCGATGCTCCGGCAACTCTTCCCGCCTCTTCCAACTCGCGATGCACCTGAATCATGACGCTATTTGTCGTCCTGGTCCCATAGGCGATCCAGTTGATCACGTGGGCCAGCATGATGATAAAGATGGGTCCGTAGAGTGGAAAGTAGTCCCTATAGGCCAAACCTAGATAACCCAGCCCCACCGCGACTAATATGCTGGGAATCGCGTGAGGCAAGAACGCCACGGTATCCAAGGTGCCCCGAATGCGCACCTGGGTTCGAACCACGGCCCAAGAAACCAAAACGCTAAGAACCATGGCAACCGTGGGCACGCCGACCATGAGAATGAAGGTATTGATGAACGGCGTTGCCCCCGCATAGTCCGGAATGTTCAGGTAATTCTTAAGCGTCATGGACTGTAAAGCGTCCGCGGAAGGAAGTTGGAGGTGGGGCATAAACGACGTCCAGAGCAGAACCAAGAACGGCACAAAGACTTCCATGGAGAGGTAAAACAGGACGAAGGCCAGGGCAGCCCATTTCCACCGACCCAAAGCGATCTCACGGGGCCGGTAGCCCCGCCCCGTGATTACGGTGAATTTTTTTCCTTGCTTCATCAGACGTACGTAGAAATAGGCAAGAGCCAGTCCGGCCACAAGCATTATGCCGCCATAGGCCCCCGCAATGCCGTACTCGGGTAAGCCCGTCGGCGGCGAGGTTGCCGTATAAATTAGAGCGCTTAATACCAGGATTCTCGCAGGGAGCCCGATGATGGCGGGGATTTCAAAAACGGCAATCGCCGTCATGAAGAGGTAAATCATCACGGCAGCGATGGCCGGCAGAGTGATCGGGATGTTGATCTTGAAAAAGGTCCTGAGCTTACTTACCCCGGAGGTGTAGGCCGCCTCCTCGAGGGAAGGATCCATGGCGCGGTAGGCCGCCGAGAGCATAAAAAACGCGCCCGGGACAAAAGAAACTCCCTGGATGAACGCCATGCCGGGAATGTTGTAAAGGCTCAACGGGGGGCCGTCCAGAGCGAACATTTTCATAAGCCATTGATTCAGCAATCCGATCCGCGGACTTAACAAAAGGATCCAGGCGATAGTGCGCAAGAAAACGGGAATCAAGATCCCCACCGTGAGAAGCACGTAGAAAGTCTTCTTGAACGGGATATCGGTGCGCATCAAAAGCCAAGCCAATGGCACGGCAAAAAGCAGTGCCACCGCCACGGAACCGAGCGCGAAAAGCACGGTGTTGCCGAGGACGTCGTAGGTGCCCGCGTCGGCATAGACCTCGACAAAATTTTGCAGCGTGAGCGGCCCTCCTTCGCCCGGAAAACCAGTCCGAAGACTCATCAGTACCACCATCAGTATGGGTACGCCCACAATCACGATCAGCAGCGCGAGCAAAGCTCCGGTAAAGAGCGAAACCCCGTACTGCCGTAGCGCGAAAGGCCTGGAAAAAACGCCGAGCCCAGAAGCCTGCGCGGTTTCTGTTTTCATGTTAGTTCCTTCCAGATTCACTCATCTTGGTTGCGATGACAGCGAAGGATACGGCTGCATCTCATCCCCTGCTTGGCCGTTTTCTTTGCATCTCTTTGGACCTGTCTCAACGCCCGGCTATCTATTCAAAATGATCCGATTCCTCCGCTGTCCTATACACGGGGAAACCTTAAGCTCACTACCTTCCAAATCCTAGTAACTTGCCATACACTCGGCCAAGCCGGTCCACCGTTTTTGCTTGGTCTTGGGTCATGTAAGCCACTTCTTTCCCTTGGAGGTACTTATAGGTCGCTGTCCCAGGAACAAAAGCGGAACTCTGGCCCCCATACTTTTGCCAGATCTCCTGCGCCTCAGCACTCATGAGGAAACCCGCGAAGAGGTGTCCGACGTTGGGGTGGGGAGCATTTTGGGGCACACCGGCGTGATATGCAGGTGAGATTACCGGCGCAACCTCATGGGCATGGTCGATGGGTGCCCCTGCCTTTTTGGCCCTGTGGATTTGGCTATCCTGTATTGCCGCGGCCACAAGGACCTCTCCTAGTTGCAGACGACTATACATATCGCCGGGCTGTCCTATGGTCGGCTGCTGCGCGGCGAGTTTCTTAACGAAAGCCGTTGTTTTCTCTTCGCCCCAGGGTCCGGCCGCCAGTCGCGCCCAGAGGTGGGTGGAGTGTATAACCCCCAGCTTCCCTCCCTTCCATTTCGGATCGAGGAGATCGTCCCATTTCTTTGGCACATCTTTGGGGGCGACGAGCTTTGTATTGTAGGCGGGAAGCGCAGTTTGGTTGGCAAATGAGATCGCGCCACTATCGTAGTGGATTACTTTGGGATCGATGCCCAGCATTTTGTAGTCGAAGGTCTCGTGTAGCTTCCTGAGCCACAAAGTAGCGTGGTGGGCGTCGGTGACCACCATCAAGTCCCACTCGGGAGCCACGCCCGCTGCAGCATGGGTTACCACCTTGGCCGTGTCTTTGGTCATGTTCCCTGAGGGGCTATACTGGAGCTTGATGTCCAGGGCGTACTTCTTGTTAAAGGCCGCGCCGAGAGCCTGAGCGCCTTGAGGGGTTAAAGTGGATGGTCCGTAGAATTCAATCACGCCCTCCTTTTTGGCCGCGGCGATAAGATCTTCCAGCGGACCCGCGTGAGCGAAGCCCGCCCAGCCCACCGTAATGACCACCGCCATCAGACCGATAGATATTACCTTAAAACTTCTCATGGTATCCCTCCTTTTAGCCACGAAACGACGATTCCCTGCGAAGCGCATTTCCTAATATCATTCATCATTACTATTTCGCTATGTCAAACCGCTTCAGAGCACAACTATTCTTGTACGGCTCCATGATAGTAATTCCTGTCGTAATAACTCTCTAGCTCTTGGCCCATTGGCGGTGTGAGACCAAACTGAACGCGCAGATCGAGCACGGTTTGCAACCCGGGCAAATTCAAGTCTCCGTTCGGAGGTAATTGCCGCAGCCTGTTCGCCGCGGCGGTTTCGTCAATCCTTTCCGCCTCGGCGAGCGCCTTGACCGTCTCAGCGCGATTCTTCTCTTCGTGACACCAGCGCAACGCCTCATACCATACGCGGAGATATTTGACCAGCAGTTCGCGATTGGCAGCCGCCCACTTGCGATCAACCGCAAAAACGCCGCCGGGATAGTCGGGCAAAACCTCGCTGTGGTCGGCAAACCGCTTATGTCCCGCTGCCTCCGCCTTCTTATCCCACGGCGGATTGACAATCGCGGCGAAGGCTTCACCCTGTGTCATGGAATCCAGACGAAAGCCGGTGGTGCCCTTCGGTATCAACGTGTAGTCGCCCCGTTCCATTTCCAATCCATGCGCTAGCAATATACGTCGTAGGACAAGCGCGTAGGCCGTGTCGACGGCATCGACAGCGAGCGGCTTACCGCGCAAGTCCTCCCAACTATTGATTTCGGATCGAACGTAGACGGGCAACGTAATGCCGTGGGACACCTGAGCCACCGCGACGATCTCCGCGCCTTCTCGTCCCGACCAGCCGAGCACGTTGTCGAACGCGGTAGAAATGATTTGCCACGCCCCGTTGCCGAGCCCGCGCATCTGGTCCGTAGAATTCGGCGTAACCATCACCTCGACATCGAGACCTTGCGCGCCGAACATGCCCCGCGCACGCCCGACTGCCAGTGCCGCATCGACGTTGAAAACATTTACGAGCAATCGATCAGACATACGAAGCGTCCCCCCCCTACTTCTTGATTGCGCATGGGTTCGAAAATTGCCGAGCCGATGATAACATCCATGGCGCCGATTTATCCACTCCCCGGCCGGGGGGCCCAGGGCAACGTCAAAGTCGTGTTGAGCAGATGAAAATCCCTCTAAATCTCCCTTCTTTGTAGCAACTGTCTTAAAAGTCAAGTGGTCTGAAGAGAAAAAGTTTCAGACCAATAAGTTTTATGTTT
>DASWHT010000317.1:0-5359 GCA_036398075.1 Binatia bacterium
GCAATAGAATCGTGATCCTGGTCCGTTAAAAATTGCAGACTCAATGCGTGTAACCGCCGCATTCGCGCAAGATGAGGAAAGGACGAAATGTTGCGGCTTTGGTGATTAGGGATAATTGGTTTGACACCCCTAATCTGCCGATCAAAAAATCTCATGCCGTCACGATCCTTGCGTGAGCGGCAGAGTTGGCTCGCCGGCAACCAGGAAGGCAGAGAGCAGTAGCGTGGCAGTACATGGTATTAAATCGAAAAATGGCCGGATGGCAGCCCTATGGTGGGCAATGATAATAACAAATGCGTTGCGGTTACTATTGGAAAAAAATATTCCACGGTATGACTGGCATGTTGCAGAGACCCGCCCTACTTATCCTCGCCTGCCAAGCCAATAATAAAGCTTGACCACTAAACTCTCACTACGGGTTTGTGATATATAACATGACGTTTTACAAAAATAAAGCTAGAAATCAGTAGTATAATAGAGCACAAGCGTTAGTTACTATTACTTGTAAAATGATATTTTTGATTACAATCTCACGTATCAATCACCAATCAGCCACTGACCGACGCGCAATCGCACTGCGAGTGCGGCGGAAAAAGTCAATTCAGATGCCTTCGCCGTAATTTTTGATTGACAATCCAAACATTTGGGAGCAAAAAAAATCGATCCATAAGCACGTGATCAGCCGATTCACTGGGAGTTTACCGGGGAAAATGGCCATGAGTCGTAACCCGGCAGTCTGGAGACGACGTGATGAACCAACCGATCAGATTTTCCATTGCCGGAACGTCGAAGCGCGTGGATATCGCGAGCGTCGTCGCGCTGACTTTTTTCAACAACGTTGAATTGCCGCGCAAGTCGCAATTAGACCTCTGTATGGGCTGGCGTGATTCCGAGCTTGGCGGCACGGGGCCGGCAATCCTGGTAGATAAGAAAAAATACGACTTTGGCTTCGGCAATCCGGTGGGCCTTTCGGCCATGGCCTATCTCGGCCGTGGTTTTTACAAAAAGAAGATCCCGCTGCGCGCCATCGGCGTCTTCCCCACCTGGGACCGGCTGATCTTCGCCGTGCGTAAAGATAGCGGCATCGAATCCCTTGAAGACGTTAAGAAGCGGAAGTATCCCCTGCGCATCTCGACCCGGCGCCGGGACAAACTCCAAACAACGGTCTACGCTATCGAGGAAGTTCTCAAAGCTTACGGCATGAGCTTGCGCGGCATCGAAAATTGGGGCGGCAAAGTGATGGAAGCGCCAAATCCCAGCGGTCCCGATCGTAGGGATCATATTGAATCGGGTAAGGCGGATGCCGTATTCGATGAAGGGGTGAAGAGCTGGGGACCGACGGCCCTCAGTGCAGGCATGCGCTTCTTGCCGGTCAACGATGCCGCCACGCGCCATATGGAACAAATTGGCTTTCCCAGCGCCATGCTGACGCGGAGTCACTACCCCAAATTGGAACGAGATATCAAAACCGTCGATTTCAGCGGCTGGACGTTTTTTTGCCACGCCGATTTGCCGTCCGAAATCGCCTACAACATGGCCAAAGCCGTCGATCTCTGTCACAAACAAATCCCCGTCGATCACTTCGACAAGCGCTCGATGACGATGCGTGAGTTCTGTCGCGGCGGCGAAGCCGGGCAGTTGAATATTCCGCTCCATCCCGGGGCGAAGAAATATTTTCGCGAAAAGGGGTATCTATAACGATGTAGGTTCCAATCGTTCCAAAAGTTCCAGACGTTCCAGGGGTTTCGGAAACGATTGGAACGGTTGGAACGACTGGAACATCTGGAACGGCAATTTAGAAGGAACAGATATGGCAAACAAACCTAAAATCACGATCGGTCTCCCGGATCACCCGCGCTGCCGCGCGATCATCGACGGCAAAGTCGGCGTGGAAGGCTACGATCTGGCCGTTTGCCCGGAATTTTACTCATCCGGTGAACGCCATTACCGTTTTCTCACCGGCGAATGGGACGTCGGTGAGTGTTCGACCGCGACTCTTTGGCGCGCTATCGAAACGAAGCAGCCCTTTCTGGCCATACCGGTATTCTTCGAACGCGGACCGCGCCAGCGCAATATTTACCACTGCGAAGGAAAACTGAAGCACCCGTCCGAACTCAGAGGAAAGAAATTCGGTTGCTTTCGTTACGGCGCAACGGCTGCCGTCTGGGCGCGCGGCTTTTTGCTCGATGCTTACGACCTCAAGACCACCGACATGCAGTGGTTTGTCTCCGGCCGAGAGGTCTACATCGGCAACGAACTTCCAGTGAAGGTCGAGCGCATTGACCCGCCGCCGCCCTTCGGCAAAGAGAAGCTGCAGCTATCGCAAATGCTCAGCGAAGGCATTCTGCACGGCGCCCTGGTGCCCGGCGATTCAGGATATCTGGGGCTGTTCGGCGGCGGGGAAACGCCAAAAATGATGTCGGCCTATCCGGGCGTAAAACCACTCTTCGATAACGCCGACGAAATCATTAGCCATACCAAAAAAACCGGCATCAACCCGATCATTCACATCCTCGCGATGAAATCGGAAATCGCCGAGAAGTATCCCGATTTTCCCGGCAAATTGACCCGCGCATTCAGGGACTCCAAGGCCTTGGCAAAAGACTATTTGATTGCGGACGAGATCGAGGGTTACCGGAAGGAAGCCGAAGTTTTGGGTGAGGACCCTTACGCGTACACGCTAGGACCGGCGGAGCGCCGCACGCTGCAAGCGCTTAACCGCTACCAGATCGAACAGGGGCTTATGCGCGAAGAGCTATCTATCGACGACATCGTCGTAGGTACGGACTAATCAGTTTCTCGTTTCTAGTGAACTGTAACAGCTGCATTGCGTTTGCCGTTCATGGTTCGAGAGCCTCACCACGAACGGCTTGTGCCTCGACCGTTCACCCTGAGCTTGTCGAAGGGTTCTTCGAACTTCGACGCGAATCAATTGTTACAGCTCACTAGTTTCTGTTGACTCGGAACTTGAAACCAGAAACCTGGAGATTCGATGCACCGATTTCCTATCCAGCGCACAACATCATTGCCCGGCGGCTACATGGGCAAAATCCTGCGCGTTGATCTCACCAAGGGGACGACGAAAGATGAGAATCTCCCCGAAGAGCCGATCCTGAGAAAATATATCGGCGGCCAGGCGCTGGGGTTGTACATTCTCATGAGTGAATTGCCGCTCGACGCTAGGCCGTTCGGTCCGGAAAATAGTGTCGTCATCATGACCGGCCCGCTCACCGGTAACGGCTTTACGCCGGGCGGCACCAAAATGACGGCGGTTTATCTGAGCCCGCTCACGAACAACACGCTCGGGCGCGGCGCCACCAGCGGCTACTGGGGCACATATCTCAAAGCCGCAGGCTATGACGGCATCATCCTCAACGGCGCTTCGCCCAAACCGGTTTACCTTTACATCAATCAGGGCAAAGCCGAACTGCGTGACGCTTCGCAAGTCTGGGGACTCGGCACGCGGGATACGGAAGATAACCTGCGCGAGATCGTTGGCAACCGCGACGCCAGGGTGCTGTGCATCGGGCCGGCCGGCGAGAATTTGCACCGCGCGGCCATGCTGGCAAACGATTATAATCACTTCGCCGCGCACAGCGGCGGCGCGGTGCTGGGATCTAAGAAACTAAAAGCCATCGTAGTCGCCGGCGCGATGCGCCCGAGTTATCGCGACAAGGCGAAACTCGCCGATGCCGGCTGGCGCTGGCGCGGCACGCTGCAGGTGCACGACGTGCACAAGAAAAAAACCAAGTACGGCCACGGCGAAGCTTGGGGCGTGCTGAATAATTTGAACTGGCGCAGCACGGACTTGAATCCCGCGCATATCAAGGGTTTCGATCAAAATGACGTAGTGCTCCGTCCCTGCTTTCAATGCGCGCGCATGTGCCCCTGGGATGCCAAGCTCGGCGAGGGGAAATTCAAAGGCACCGTGGTTCACTTCAACGCCGGCGGCGAGTGGCTCGACACTTTTTTCAACCTCGGCATCAAAGGCAACGCGGTTTTGTATCTCGCCGAAAAGATCAACAACCTGGGCATCGAGTGCAGCCATTTTTCCTGCGGCGCGGGAGTTGCTTTCGAAGCATGGGAAAAAGGACTGTTGGGACCGGATCGAACCAATGGCTTGAAGCTCGAATGGGGCAGCGTCGACGCCGTCGAAAAACTCCTGGATATGGCGGCCCGGCGCGAAGGCTGGCTCGGCAACCTGTTGGCCGAAGGACCGAAGCAACTGGCCGAAGCGCTCGGCGGCGACGCGCCGAAGTGGGCGGTGCACACCAAAGGCGGCACGCCGGCAATGCACGAGTGGCGTCCCATGTTGGGCCAGATGCTGCGCGAATTAGTCGCCAGCGGCGGCATGAAACCACAAGGCGGTGGTTCGACCAAACCGCCGCCTGATTTGCGCTATCGAGAAAGCTGGGGACCGCTCAGCGCGGACAATCCCGACGGCTGGGCGTGGTCCCATGTTCTTTCGGAACAGTATCGCCAGTTCACCGGCATCTTCGGCGGCTGCTGGTTCGCGCAGATGAACCAAAAGGCGGATGGATTGAATAGCATCGTTGATGCGTTCAACGCCATCACCGGCTGGAAATTCACCATGGATGAAGCTCTGGAAGCCGGCCATCGCAGCATGATTCTGCAGAGCCTCTTTGGCACCCAACGCGGCTGGATCGCCGACTTCGACTGGCAAGACGTCGGCCCGAGATTTTTGGAACCTATCCCCGACGGCAAGTACAAAGGCTTCACCATCGCCAAGTGGCTGCCGGACATGATCTGGGAATACTATCGCCTGTCCGGCCGCCATGAAAGAACCGGCCGGCCATACAAAGACACGCTCGAAAAACTCGGACTCGAAGAATTCATGGAGTGGAGCCAGCTGGACTAACGGGATGTTGCAAGCTGCTCCGCGCAGGGTGCTCGAAACACTCGTATAGGAAAGGCACACAACGAGCGCATTCGCAGAATCGAGGATTGAGAATGGAGGATCGAAGATCGCCATCATCTATCCTCTATCTTCGATCCTCAACCGTTTCGATATGGGTTTTGCAGTAGCTCGCTTGCCATCCAGAGGAGACTGAACATGTCCACAAGAGCCTTGAGTTTTCATTCCAATACCCGTCACGCGTGTTTTCAACTGTTGCTCTTATCCATTTTTCTATCACAATCTGCGACGGCAGCCAGCCGGGACCAACTGATCGAAGGGGCGAAAAAAGAGGGGGAGATCGTCCTCTACGCTTCGATGAACGTCGAGGAAGCCAACGCGATGATCGCGCGATTTCAGGCCAAATATCCGTTTGTGAAGGTCAAGTTCAATCGGGCCGGCAACGAGAAGCTTCTTACCAAGTTGTTTGCCGAGGCCAGGGCC
>DASWHT010000318.1:0-2618 GCA_036398075.1 Binatia bacterium
ACCGGCGCCCGACTCTACGGAAATTGGAATTGAAACGGCGCGCTTTCCCTCTCCGAGTGTCGCCGCCATAAAGCTTGCGCTGTCGGTACGCACGATTTTGTCTTGTGTAATCGGTTCGCCGGCAATCAGCGGCGCACGCGAAACCGAACCTTCGATGAATTCCTCCAAGTCCGGATGCGCATCTCGCGTAATGAGACCCGGCTCGAGTCCGTTATCGGGCCATTGGGCCCAGCGGACGGAATTGACGGTAAGCACACGACCTGGTTCTACGCGTTCCGCGGCGACCAAAACATCCGCAACTTCAAATTGGAGTGCCGGTACGTTGGCCTGTACGTCCGACGTTCCACCCCCTAATATGCCGCGCACCAATAAGGCGACGGCGCCGGCGGCCAAAGCGGCTATACCCAAAATTCCAAAGCGAACAATATTCATGGCGGCTAGCTCCTTCTCGCTGCATAGAACAACACATCACCGCTTAGAATTTGATTAATGCAGCCGGTAAGAAGCCGCCTTTCTGAAATTTTTTTGAGGTTCCTTTCGCCGACTACGGCAAAACGGAAAATTTCCGCATACGCAACGATTATGGACGGGGCTGCAGTCCGGCGCGCATAGGCGCCATCCAAATTGTAGGAGTATTTATGGCTGTAAACGGCAAGGCACAATCAAGCGGAAGCCGTGCACCCTTGGAGCGCCGGCCCGGACGATCCGGGAGACGCCGGGCTATTTGTAAATAATGTGTTGATTTCTAGAGCGTGATGATTTTAGGTTAGTTTATAACCTGAGTTTTCGAAATAGTTTGCACATTCTTGCGGCGAGAACTCGTCGAGCAATTGGCCGATGGCGGAGCAGATGGCCTCTGGCGAGCGCGGCGCGGCTTTGCGCAGCAGATGCTTGAGCTTGGCGAAGACCTGCTCGATGGGGTTCAGATCGGGCGAATATTTGGGGAGGAAGAATCGCTTCGCACCCACGGCGCGGATTGCCTGGCGGACAATCTTGCCCTTATGGCTGCCGAGGTTGTCCATGACGACGATGTCGTCCGGCTTCAGCGTCGGGACGAGCACCTTTTCAACATAGGTACGGAAGCTCTCGCCATTGATTGGCTTGTCCACGAGCCACGGGGCATCGATGTGATCGAAGCGCAGGGCGGCCAAGAATGTCGTGGTCTTCCAGCGCCCATGAGGGACGTTCGCCTTGAGCCGTTGGCCGCGCGGCGCCCATCCCCGCAAGGGCGCCATATTGGTCTTGGCCCAGGTCTCGTCGATAAACACCAAGCGCCTGGCATCGATCCGTCCGCGATACTTCAACCACTGCTCACGCCTTCGCGCGACGTCGGGACGATTCCGCTCGCTGGCGATTGCGGTTTTTTTTAAAGCTCAGCTTCTCGCCGTGGATGAAGTTCCACATCGTCCGGTAATCCACCTTCAGACCCCGTTCGGCCAACTCGACCATCAGGCCGCGTATGGTAAAGTCCCTCTTGGCCCGCTCCAGAACCCAGGCGCGATGGGCGCCGCTGATGAGCTTTTTCCGGTAGCCACCAAACTTGGCAGGGGCCACGCTGCCGGTCTCCCGGTAGCGCCGCACCCAGTTGATGACCGTGCTGATGCCCAGCCCAAACTGCGCCGCCACCCGATTGCACGACAAACCGCCCTTCAGTACTGCCGCAACGGCACGCTCGCGAAGATCAAGGGAATAAGGCTTTGCCATCCATGCTGGCCTCCTTCTCCAGCCAGCATGTTGAATCACTCTTATGCCCTTCTGGGAATCCCCCGCCGATTCAGCCTAAAAACATTCCGCTCTAGCCGACGACGACGAGACGGAATAGATCCGTATGCGGAAGCGTCATGAGAGCCGCCGCGGCCAGGGCCACGCCATAGGGTATGCCTGCTTTTCTGTCGTGCAATCGCCGCATCCATTCATACTTGAACAAGAACAACGGCAAAGGCGTACGGCGAAGAAAAAGTATGCCGAGCGTGAGCAAGCCGCCCAAAAGCATAACAAGAATCGCGTACTGGAAAAGAGCATTCAGGCCGAGCCATAGGGTCGTAACTGCAAATAGCTTGGCGTCGCCGCCGCCGATTACACCCGTGGCGAACAACGCCATTCCGGCCGCAAGGCCGATCACCCCGGCAAGAAGATGAATGCCCGCGTCGTACCATCCCATTCCCATGCCGCTGATCGCTGCACCTCCGGCGAACACTATAAAAAGAGAAAGTAGAGCCAGAACAAATATATTTGGGATCCTAAAGCTTGTAATATCCCAAACAGCCGTAAGGATAAGAAGCGCCGGTAAGATCGTAACAACGAGAATCTCGAGACCCATGGTCCGTATCCGCCGAAAACTTTTCTACTCTAAATGACAGCGCCGCCGGCATGATTTCCTGCCGTCGGCGATCTCAACTACTTTTTAGGTTTCCCGACGAAGCAAAATGCCCCGCCGGGATCCCCAATAAAATCGAGGCACGTAAATGCCCCGCGAAACATCTCTATTACAGAGCGTTCGAGACGTTGGTGAAATTGCTGTTAAGTGCGGTCGCAACAAGACCAATACCGGTCAGGATCACGATACCGATGCCGGCAGCGAGCAGACCATATTCAATGGCGGTCGCACCAGACTCGTC
>DASWHT010000319.1:0-3036 GCA_036398075.1 Binatia bacterium
AGCGCTTCAATCTCGCGCGCAGCGTGAGCGAAACGCTGACGACCTTGTCGATGGTTTTCGCCTGGGCCGGGATGTGGGCGCTATTAAGCAGAGTAGTCATCGGCCGGTTTCACTACGCCGAACATTTTGCCTTGGCCGGCGGCGCGATCTTGGTTGCGCTCCTGTTCAATATCAGCGCCGAGTGGTTGGAGTTTCTCCGTCCCTCCCTGCCCGCTCTCTGGATCGCCTCGGTGTTCGGTTCCGGCGCGCTTCTCGCGGCACTGGTTTTCGGTCATCTCGGCTGGGCCTCATCGATGCTGCGGCGTTCACGGTTGTGGGCCGCCCTCGGCGTAAGCGCCGCGGTCATCGGCGCCGGCGCCATTACCGATTACGCCGCGCGCAATACATTTACCACCGGGATGGAGTATTCCGGCGTCATCAAAGCCGTCGACTCTCGCTGGTTGCCAGCTGTCTCGGTCGATCAATTCATCGCGGATAGCCAAAAAATCAAAAGAGAACTTGAAGCGCTGGCGCAAAAGGCCAAGCCGGCCCAGCCGTAAGAATAATTCGTGATTTGACTTGGTTGGACCCTGTGGCTAGTGTACGCGTTGTTTTGGATGTTCAAGGTTCAAAGGTTTAAGGTTCAACGTTCAGAAGGGAAGAGATCATGATTTATGACGTTGAAATAAATTCCGCCGCGCACTATCCGGCGGCGGATGTGCCGGGTTTGATCGAATTGGCCGAGCAAGTCGGCTTCGGCGCGTTCTGGAAGGGCGAATCGAACAGCACCGACCCCATGGTGATGCTTTCCGCCGCCGCCAGCCGGACAAAGACGATCAAACTGGGGACCGCGATCTACCACATATATGGACGCAGCCCGGTGACACTGGGCATTCAGTCGGCGACACTGCAGGATTTGTCGGGCGGGCGGTTGCTCCTGGGTCTGGGCGTGGCCAACAAGGCCATCGCCGGCTGGCATGGCGGCGTCTTCGACCGGCCGCTGAAACGGGCGCGGGAATATATCGAGATCGTACGCAAAGTCGCCGCCGGCGAGCGCGTCGAGTACGAAGGCGAGATTTATCAAACGGGCAAGCGTTTTCAACTTTCGTGGAAGCCGCGATATCCCGATCTGCCCGTATACCTTGCGGGGCTTGGACCGCAGATGACCAAACTCGTGGGCAAAATCTCCGACGGCGTATTCATCAATATGGCGACGCCGTCGAAGGTGAAAGAAATCGCCGCGCGGGTTCGCGAGGGCGCCCTCGAAGCCGGCCGCGATCCCGGCAAGATCGAGATCATCGCCAAGTCGCGTGTGTCGCTCAATCCCGACAAAAGCGCCGCCCGCGCGAAGCTGCGCCAGGTGCTGACCTTCTATAACATCGCCGATCACTACAGCGACATGCTGCGCGGCATGGGCTTCGAAAAAGAAGTCAACGCGATCCTCGAAGCGTTTCAAAAGGGCGGCTTCAAGGCGGCGATGGGCGCGCTGACGGATGAGTATATGGACAAGCTGCCCGTGGTTCCGGCCAGCGATATTCGCGAGGTCAAAGACAAAATGAAAGCCTTTGAAGAAGCGGGCGTCACCCGTATGGTGATTCCATACGTGCCGGTGACCGAGCCGGTGGTGGAAGACGCGCGGCGATTTTTTGAGGCTTGGGGGCGCGCATAGCGCAGACGCGCGGTTCAAGGTTCAACGTTCAAGGTTCAAAGTCAGACCGAGAACCCTTAAACCGAGATCAACGTTGAACTTTTGAACATTGAACTTTGAACCGAAATTTTTACAGGAGGAAAAATTTCTATGTGTGATTTTGCTGCGGATGCGAAGGCCGCCGAAGAATTAATGGTAGGGCGGACCTTGAGCGTGGCGCGGGTGCGCGAGCTCAACGCCAAGGATTATTTTTATCAGATGCTGAAAGACAACCCAGAGATGCTGAAGATCTATCCGGGCATAGAAAATGAGCTGTTGGAAGGCGCCATCGATTGCCATATTCACGCGTTTCCTGATTTTGTCCATCGCTCGCAGGACATGATCCAGGTCGCCATCGAAGCGTCCAAATGCGGCATGCGCGCCATCGCGTTTAAAGACCACTGGAACATCAGCGCTACCTCGGCGTATCTGACGCAGCGCCACATCGACGATATGATAGCCCGCGGCGAGTTGACCCATCGCGTCGAAGTCTACGGCGGCGTCGGCATGTGTTTCGGCATGCGGCCTGATTACGTCCGCGTCGGGCTCCAGTATCCTAACTTCAAAATGATTTGGTTCCCGTCTTTTACCTCCTATGGTTTCTGGCGCAGTGCCGGGTACCCGGACCATGAAGGCGTGCGGCTATGCAGCGACGACGGAAAAGTATTGCCGGAAGTGAAACAGATCATGGAAATGGCGGCGGAGAAAAAAGTCGGCATCGGCTTTGGCCATACCGACTTCGAGGAGCTATTGCCGCTCGCGCACATGGCCAAAGAGATCGGCGTGCGCGCGACCCTCGATCATCCCCTGCTGGAATTGAACAAGCTCTTACTCGACGAAATGAAGCAGCTGCGCGACTTGGGCGTTTACGTCGGCACTTATTGCCAGCCGATGATTCCAAGCCTGTACCAGCCGGTGGCCGACCCGATGGAAACTATCCGCACGATAAAAGAGATCGGCCCCGACCGCTGCGTCATCGGCAGCGACTTCGGCCAGGTGCTGCACATGGACGCCGTCGACGGCATGCGCGTGTTCATCCGCGCGCTTTTGGGCTTTGGCATCAAGCCGGAGGAGATCAAAATAATGTTGAAAGACAATCCGGCGAAATTGATGTGGTTGGATGACAAATAGGCGAGAGGCATGAGGCAAAAGGCAATAGTTGGCGCGCAGAGATTGGATCGTGCTCAGTGATGAAGAAAAACGGGAACTCAGAGAAATGGCCGCATCGGAAAAATTACGCGAAGAGTTTCGCATGCTACGAAAAAACTCGCGCGCGATCGAAGGACGCGTCAGCGTCGATGAGTTAGCCCACTGGCTCACGGTGATGAACCGAGGAAGAGGTCGTTGCTCAATCGGATCACTGCATCGTT
>DASWHT010000320.1:0-3073 GCA_036398075.1 Binatia bacterium
AACGATGATCTTTCCGCCGCTGCTTTTGGCCTGGGGCAAAGTGGAAAATGAACTCAAGGTCCGATTCTTCGAGGATATCACGCGCGCGACCCGATTACCGCTGGTATTATTCCAGATACCGGTCAGAAGTTACTGGTACGATCCGCCGACAATCTGCCGAATCGCAGAGTTGGAGAACGTTGTCGCGTTCAAGGAAGCGTCCTTCGATATCGATCTGTTCACGGAAACCATGCGCCAACTGGAGCGGCGAAATTCCACGATGCAGGTCCTGACCGGCAATGACCGCTTCGTCGCCGAAAGTTATGAGCTGGGCTCCAGCGGCGCGCTTATCGGCGTTGCCAATGTTGCGACAGAAAATTGGGCCGCCATGGACCACGCCGCTCAAGCGGGCGATTTCAAACGAGCCATGGCGCTACAGAAAGAACTCGAAGCGGTCAAAGAGCTGGTTTTCAGCGAGCCCATCGTCGAAGCCGTCGCTCGCATCAAGATTGTGCTGCAACATGAAGGGCTGATCAAAACCGCCAGGGTCCGCCGCCCGCAACTCGGCGTTTCGGACACCGAGAAGAAACAGCTTCTCGAAAGCTACGGCGCGCTCAAGCGCAACGAATTCCGGACCGTTGCAGCGGAGCCCAGCCGCGCAGCGAGTTAGCCGGCGACAAATCCTTTGCACCACGAAGGCACGAAGGTCACGAAGGGTTCGGAAATTATTCTCTTAAACTTCGTGACCTTCGTGCCTTCGTGGTTAGTCCCCTCTTCTTTGCGCCCTTTGCGTTCTTTGCGGTTAAATATCTTCTTTGGTTGCGGCTTTCCTGCGCTGTGCCCTTTGCGGTTAAATTCTCTCAGTACGCCCGTTCCGCTCCCCGCCCGGGAATGACCAACGCGAACAACGCCACCGTCACGGCCAGGAGAATCATCGCGCTGAGCGCCAGCGACCAGTGAATCCCGATCAGTCCGCCGACCACGCCGACCGTCACGCCGCTGAAGGCCTTGAGTCCGTTGTTCGAGGTGTTGAAAAGACCGATCAACCGTCCGCGCAGCTGGGCAGGCGCTTGAAGCTGGACCAGGGTTTGCGCCATGGAGAGAAATGCCAAATTGAGAAAACCGGCGCAGAACAAAAGCACCACCGATAATGGATAGCTGGTGGACACCGCAAAGGCGACGATGACGACGCACCAGAGAATCGAGCAGATGGCGGCGTTTCGCGCATTCGCTCTCAACCAGCCCTTGCCTTCGAGCAGAAGACCACCGACCACCGCTCCGGCGGCACTTGCGGCCAATAGAACGGTGTAAGCCGTGTCTTGCCTATCATGTCCGAGATCATGGGCAAACTCCGGCATCTGCGCTTGAAACGCGTTGCCGACCAGCAGCGAAGTCGCGCCACCGAGCAGGATCATGGAAAGGATCGTCGGATTGGCCGACGTCTCGCGCATGAGTTGGATGGCGCCGCCAAAACTAAAGCGCGGCGCTCTAGCGCTTCCCGCCTCATCTCGCCCATGTCCGGTATAGGGTAAAATGAACATGAAGATGAGCGCCGGGACAAACATTAACGTATTGATAAAGAGTCCCACGGGTGGTCCAAAGAGCAGCATCGTCGCGCCGCCGATAGCAGGGCCCAAAAGCACGCCTAAATGACGCGACGTGGAATTGAGTCTGACCGCGCTTTGCAGATACTCGCGCCCAACGATGTCGTGGATAATCAGTTGCCCGCCCGGCCCGCCTAACACGCCCGCCATGCCGTGGATTACGAGCAAGACGCAGGCGTGCCAGACTTGGATCGTATCGGTGAAAAAGAGCATTCCCCAGGTCAAGGAAACCAGCGCATACATGAGCTGGGACGCTTGAATCACCCGGCGGCAATCATGGCGGTCGGCCAGCGCCCCGAAATACACCGCGAAGAACAAGAACGGCGTCCAGTGGCTGATCACGGCGAATCCGCCGAGAACCGGCGAGTGAAATTTTTGGAATAATAGCCAGTAACTTATGACATGCTCGATGTTATCGCCCATCGTGGAAAACAGATGAACAATGACGTAGCGGCGAAAGTCACGATGGCGCAGCGCGGCAAAAGCAACTTTCCTTTCGGGCTTCGGCGCAGAATCGAGATTCGATGGATTCGGTTTCGCGGCCATGGGTAATGATTCTCGGTGATGCTGATTAGGCAGGATCAACGGCTTGAACTGTTTGAACCATCAGCGGTGCTTCATCCGTTCGCCTTCAGCCTTTAGCTAAACTCTCCGTTGACCGGGAATCATGAAGGCAAAAAGCGCCACCGTGATCGCCAGCAACACCAACGCACTCCCCGCCAGAGACCAGTGCACGCCGATTAAGCCGCCGGCCACTCCTACAGTGAGCCCGCTAAAGGCCTTGAGTCCCAGGCTCGCCATCGAATACAAACCGATGACCCGGCCGCGCAACTGCGGCGGCGAGCGTAGTTGAACGATTGTCTGCGCCATTGAAGAGAAGGCCAGATTCAAAACGCCGGCGATAAAAAGCAAGCTCAAGGACAGCGCATAACTGGTAGAGAGCGCGAAGACCGCGATGGTGACGCACCAAAGTATGGCGCTGATGATCGCCGTCTTGACGTTCGGGGGTAACCAACCCCTGCCCTCCAGCAAGAAACCACCGACGACAGCGCCCGCGGCATTAGCCCCGAGTAAAGCACTGTAGGCGAAATCGGCTTTCTCAGTTCCGAGATCATGGGCAAACTCCGGCATTGTCGCTTGAAACGCGGTGCCGACGAAAAACGACACGCAGCCGCCCAGCGCAACCATGGTAATGATCGGCCGGTTGCCGGAGATTTCACGGATAATTCGAAAAGCGTCGCGCCAACTCATCGCTCTTCGCGCCGGCGCCGAGTCTTCACGACTATGCCCGGTGTAAGGCACGGTGAGCAGCCAAATCGTCAGGGGCAAATAGATAAGCGTATTCACCGCCAGTCCGGCCGCCGGACTGAGCAGCAGCATCAACCCGCCGCCCACCGCAGGGCCGAATAGAATTCCCAGTTGCCGGCTGGTCGAATTGAGACGGATTGCGCTCTGCAGTTGCTCCCGGCCGACGATGTCGTGAATTAACA
>DASWHT010000321.1:0-4873 GCA_036398075.1 Binatia bacterium
TTCTGCGGGCGCTGGGGAAGATATAGGAGCGGGGATCGAATCCTCCTCCTTAATTCCTTCTCCCACTGGGAGAGGGTTAGGGTGAGGGTCCTCTCCCAGAGCGAGAGGAAGTAAAGAACTTGCATGTTGCCAACATTACAATTGCTACAACCCACAACGGTTGCCGAGGCATCTCAAGCGCTCGGTGACTTTGGCGAGCGGGCAAAAGTTTATGCCGGCGGCGCGGAGTTGCTGCTCCTGCTGCGCCAAAAACTTCTTCAAGTAGAAGTCTTGATCGACATCAAGAAGATCCGCGAGCTGCATCGACTTAGCGCCGACGAAAAGATTATGCGCGTCGGCGCCTGCGTGACCCACCAGGCGCTGGCCAACGATCCCGCCGTCGGCCGCCACGCGCCGTCATTCGCCGACGCCGAATCGCAAGTGGCGAACGCCCGCGTGCGCAACCAGGGCACCCTGGGCGGTAATCTTTGTTTCAGCGATCCCCACTCCGACCCAGGCACGGTTCTGCTCCTGCACAATGCGGCGGTAAAGGTCGCCAACTATAAAGGCGAGCGGCAGCTTCCGTTGGATCAGTTTTTCCAGGATATGTACGCGACGTCCCTGAGGCCCAACGAAATATTGTCCGAGGTGGAAATTCCGCCATTGCCCGACGGCATGAAAAGCGTTTATTTGCGTCTGCATCGCTATCAGCGCCCAACGTTGGGAGTCGCTGCGGCCATAACCATGACTGACGGCTCCATCGCCGAGTGCAGATTGGCCGTCGGCTGCGCCGGGCCAAAGCCGCTCCGGCTAACGGAGCTGGAAACGAAAACCACAGGAACGACCGTAAGCGAAGCGCGAAAACTATTCGCGGAGCAGAAGAATTATCTGCGCGAGTTGTTGAGACCGGTGGATGATCTGCTGGGGAGCGCTGAATACAAGCTTTATATGACGAGCGTGCTACTCGGTGCCGCGCTGGAGCAAGCGGCGCGCGGCAATGGCGCGGGATCTTAGGAATCGGAATGTCGCTGGTCTCAGCATTCGAATGAACTCCCCGCAGCAAGCTGCGGGGAATTAGACCCGTAGGGAACTAAATTCACTATCATGAACGCGCTGTCATCTTTTCCTGTTTCACTTACCGTCAACGGCAATCCCTGGTCTGGCGACGTGCCGGTGCAAGAAACGCTGCTGGAATTTCTCCGCCTGCGCCTACGCCTTACCGGCACCAAGCGCTCGTGCGAATCCGAAGTCTGCGGCGCCTGCACGGTGCTGGTGGATAACCGTCCGGTGAGCTCTTGCAACTATCTAGTATTTGAAGCGTATGGAAAACCGGTGCTGACCATCGAAGGCGTGGCCCAGGGCGACCAGCTCGATCCATTGCAAAAAGCGTTCGTTCGCAACATCGGCGCCCAATGCGGTTACTGTACGCCCGGGCAAATTATGGCCGCCAAGGCGCTCTTGATGGAGAATCCCGATCCCACCCGCGAGCAGATCGCCGAATGGCTCAGCGGTAACATCTGCCGCTGTGGCGCGTACGGCGCTATTGCAAAATCCATTCTTGAAGCGGCTGAAGCGTATCGACAACTAAAGGATTGATGCATGATAAGAGCGTTTCTCACGTTTGCGATTATTGCCGCATCAATGACATTACGACACAATCTCTACGTGGCGAGAAGTGACGGCTTGACGATTTTGAATCATTTGAACGAACCGATGAGCGAAGCAAAACCTTTCGGGGAGTCGTGAAATGCAGCAAGACGGTCTCAGAAGTTGGCTGGAACAAGCGGACGAATTAGGCGAGCTCAGAACCATTGAAGGCGCCGATTGGGATTTAGAGATTGGCGGCGTGACCGATATCCTGACCGAGCGCGGCAAGTCGCCGGCGGTGCTGTTCGATTCGATCAAGGGATTTCCACGAGGGCATCGCGTTCTGGTTAACTCCCTCGGCTCAACCAAGCGGCTCGGGCTCTGTCTCGGCATGCCGCAAAACCTGACTTCGATGGAGTTCGTCGCCGAGTGGCGGCGCCGGTCGAAGACTTTTAAGCAGACTCCGCCGACCTATGTGAAGGACGGGCCGGTGTTGGAAAATAATCAACGCGCTGAAAATGTGAACCTGTTAGCTTTCCCGACGCCGCGTTGGTTTGAGTTGGACGGCGGCAGATACATCGGCACCGGCAGCGTGAATATAACTCACGATCCCGAAGAGGGCTGGACCAATCTGGGTACCGCGCGGGTGATGATTCACGACGAGAATTCGGTCGGTTTTTATATCGCCCCTGGCCGGCATGGCCGCATTCATCGCGACAAGGCATTCGCCCGCGGCGAACCGTTCAAAGTCGCCATTTCCTGCGGTCACGATCCTTTGATTTTTCTCGCCGGCGCCCTCGAAGTGCCCTATGGCGTCTGCGAGTATGATTTTATCGGCGGCATTCGGGATAAGCCGGTGGAGGTGCTCAAAGGAGAATTCACCGGACTGCCGATTCCCGCCGCGGCGGAGCTCGTGCTCGAAGGCGAGTGCGTGCCGGGAATGGAGAAAATCGAGGGACCCTTCGGCGAATGGACGGGATATTACGGCAGTTCGGCAAGGCCCGAGCCCATCGTAAAGATTCACAACGTCATGTACCGCAACAATCCGATCATTCTCGGGTACACCCGCAAGTGGCGCGCGCCGCTCAAAGCCGCGCTGGTCTGGGATGACCTGGAAGCGGCCGGTGTGCCGGACGTGCGCGGCGTCTGGTATCACGAGGCGGCCGGCGCGGCATATCTTTTTCTGGTGGTGTCGATCAAGCAGCGTTATCCGGGCCACGCCCGCCAAGCAGGTATGATCGCCACGGAGTGCCACGCCGCAGCTTACTTGGGACGTTACACCGTGGTGGTTGACGACGATATCGACCCGACTAATCTGGACGAAGTCATGTGGGCGCTCTGTACTCGTTCCGATCCGGTCAAAGACATTGAGATTCTACGGCGCTGTTGGAGCGGCCCGCTCGATCCGATCATTCCCAAAGACGACAAAGGCTTCAACTCGCGCGCGGTCATTGACGCTACGCGGCCCTATGAATGGAAGGATGCCTTCCCGCCGGTATCGCGCTCCAGCCGGGAATTACGCGAACGGGTGTTAGGCAAGTGGGGCGACAAACTCTCGTAGCGCGTTTTTTCCTTCCGAAACTTCGTGGCGATATAAGGAGTCGACATGTCACTTCAGTTAACCATCGCCTGCGGCGACTACGACCGTACCCACCCGCTGATCGACGGCGCGGTTAAACCGGAAGGGATCGATCTCAACTGGTTGGTGTTGCCGCATTTTGAAATTTGGACGCGCATGCTGAATTACTATGACTTCGACCTATCCGAGATATCGCTTTCGTCTTACATCATCTCCCGAACCATTGGAAAGCCGCTGACGGCGATCCCGGTCTTTCCGGCGCGGGCATTTCGCCATTCTTATATTTTTATCAATACCAAGAGCGGCATCCGCGAGCCGAAAGATCTCATGGGCAAACGCGTCGGCCTGGCGGAGTTTCAGCAAACAGCCACCGTCTGGCTTCGCGGCACCCTGCAACATGAGTACGGCGTCAATCTCGACGATATCGAATGGTTCACCTGGGAGCCCAGGCAGCGCATGGAGATGGAACTGCCGAAACGCTACAAAGTCACGCACCTTGCGCCGGACCGAAAACCGGATCAGCGGCTTTTTGACGGTGAGCTCGACGCGATCATGGTCCCCAGTCTTTTCCCGTCCCTGTTTAATCCGCCGCCGCATATCCGCCGGCTATTCGAAGACTCGGAAAAAGTTGAAGCCGCGTATTTTAAAAAGACCGGTATATTTCCGATCATGCATTCAGTCGCGCTGCGCCAGGACGTTTGGGAAAAACATCCGTGGATCGCCAGAAGTTTGTTCAAAGCATTCCAACGCGCCAAGGAAGACGCCTACGCAAGACTACATGACTTGTCGCCCTATAAGATCAGCCTGGCCTGGTTCCGCGGGCCGGTCGAAGAGCAGGAGCAAATTCTCGGTGACGATCCCTGGCCCTATGGACTTGAAATAAATCGCCACGTCGTCGAAACGCTGATGACATATCTTCACGAGCAAGGCCTGGCTGAGAAGAAACTCACGATGGAACAGCTTTTCGCGCCGAATACGCTCGATCTCTGAGTGGTTCAAGTCGTTCAGAACCTAAAAGAGGAGGTTAGTTCTATGGCAAAAACAACGCTCAATCCAGATGGACTCCCGGTGCCTCGTGGGAGTTATTCGCTGGTCAATATTGCCCAACCGGGTCGGATGGTGTTTATCGCCGGCCAGACCGCTTCAGATACCGCGGGCAATGTGGTCGGCGTCGGAGATGCTCGGGCGCAGACCCGCTTTGTGCTCGGCAAGATCCAACGCGCCGTCGAAGCTGCCGGAGGAACGATGAACGACGTTGTCGCGATGAGTGTGTTCACGACCGACGTTCGTTATCATCGGGATATTAATGAAACGCGGCGCGAAGTTTTGGTAGAGAATTTCCCAACCAGCACAATGGTTCAAGTGGTGGCTTTGGCGCGACCGGAATTGCTGCTCGAAATCAACGCGATTGCGGTTATTCCCTGAACGCCGGCACGGCTTCGGTAGATCATGACGCATCGACCAAAGACGCTTGGGGAGTCTTACTCACAGTCAATAACCGAAGAGGAGGGCGTATTGAAAAGGCGGCTGTACGGTTCCATCATGTTGCTGGCGATCCTTATTGGGTCCTCGGTATCGGTCCCATGCTTCGCCGCGACGGTCCAGGAAGTCATCAAGAAAGTATCGGCGCTGCCGCCGGCACAACGGAAAAAAGCGCTCGAAGACGGCGCCCGCCAAGAAGGGCAATTCGTGTTCTATACATCGGTGAGCGCTCAGGATAACCCTCGG
>DASWHT010000322.1:0-6646 GCA_036398075.1 Binatia bacterium
GACTTACCTCGTCATGAACCAGGGGATATCGCGGAAACACGCCGCCAACCGCTGGGAAGCGAACCTGTCCACGGTGCTTCGCACCGGGGAAGTCAGCGGCAAGAAAGGCGGTCATCAGGTCGAGTACGAAGACGAGGAGCCGGACATTCACCAGATCTTCGAAGCAGAACTCAAAAAGCGCAACATCACCTGCAAGATGAAAAACATGGTGCCGTGGTGCACGGGCGCGCCGGGGGCGGAAAGCGCCAAAGCCAACTTCCCGGACGAGCATGGAGCATTCGCGTAATAACCCGGCGCGGCAAAGCCGCAACTGAAGAAGACATTTAACCGCAAAGTACGCAAAGGGCGCAAAAAAGACGGACTCACCACGAAGCCACGAAGGTTTCGTAGGGGCGGGTTTGAAACCCGCCCTTACCAATTATCCGAACCCTTCGTGTCCTTCGTGCCTTCGTGGTAAATTCTCATTTCAGTTCTGCCTCAATTATCGTAACACAATGCACGATCTCCCCCACGATCACGATCACGACGAGCAACTGCCCGGCGACGAGGAAGAACATCCGCTCTGGAAGCTCGACACGATCACGCTAACCAGCGTCGGCATCGATGTCGGCACGGCGACATCGCAAATCATTTTTTCTAGGCTGGTGCTGCGCCGGCTGGGACGGGAACTTTCGAGCCGCTTCGTGGTTACCGAGCGCAAGGTTCTTTATCTCTCACCCGTCCATTTCACACCATACACGGCGAACCGGGAGCGGATCGACGATCGGACCCTCGCTCGCCTCGTCGACGGCGCCTATCACGCCGCCGGCATCGACCCGAAAGATGTGAATACCGGCGCGATAATTCTCACCGGTGAAGCGATCCGCAGGGACAACGCCCGCGCCATAGCCGATCTGTTTGCCGCTGAGCGCGGCAACTTCGTCTGCGCCACCGCGGGACACAACTTCGAGGCGATGCTCGCCGCCCACGGCTCCGGCGCGGTGGCGCTGTCCGCGGAGAATCAGTCTCGCGTCCTCAATATAGATATCGGCGGTGGCACGACCAAACTCGCCGTATGCGAAGGGGGGAAGGTGCTGAGCACCGCAGCGTTCCATATCGGCGGGCGCCTGCTCGCCACCGATGACGCCGGCGCCATTACGGTATTGGAGCCGGGCGGACAAACCCTGGCGCGCCGGGCGGGATTTGCCTGGAAAGTCGGCGACCGCGTATCACCAGAACAGATCGAACGGTTGGCGGATTACATGGCCAGCGCCGTGCTTGTGCTCGCCCGGGATGAGAAGCCGGCGCTCGAAATCGAGAATCTCTGGCTGACCCCAGCCTTGAGCGGCGCGAGGATTTACGATGCGGTGGTTTTTTCCGGCGGCGTCGGCGAGTATGTATACGGCAAAGAACCTAACTCCTTTGGCGACCTCGGCGCGCCCCTTGGTAGAGCATTGCAGCGCCGCATCGGCGGCGGCGCCCTCGCCTGGCCACTGGCGCCCGCCCGCGAGTGTATCCGCGCCACCGTCATGGGCGCCGCGCAACACACGGTTCAAGTCAGCGGCAACACTCTGTATCGCTCCAACGACGCACTTTTGCCGCGAAAAAATCTGCAAGTGCTCCGCCCCGACGTGGACTTGAGCCATGACATCGACGCCAACGGAATTGCCCAGAGCATCGCGAGCCATTTCCAAGCTTTCGATCTCATCGAAGGAAAATCCGAAATCGCCCTTGTCTTCCGCTGGAGCGGGCCTCCCTCCGCCGTCCGCATTGCCGCCTTTTGCCGCGGCCTGATGCAAGGTCTCAAAGGCACGCTGGCAAACGGTTTGCCGATTTACCTGGTTTTCGATCGCGATTTGGCGGGGCTGGTGGGCACGATTCTGAAAAACGATTTCGCGCTGAAGAACGACGTCCTGGCCATCGATGGAATTACGCTACACGATTTCGACTTTATCGACCTCGGCAAAGCTCTCGAACCTTCCGGCACCGTCCCAGTTACCATCAAGTCGTTGGTATTCCACCTTTAACCGCCCGCGCCCTATGCGCTCGCTGCCGGCTCGGCGCAAGAGATCGCCTCCTATCTCAAGCCATTTCACCGGAGCGGCAGCTCGTCCACGGCGTTTTTCCACTCGGGTCTTGCCTTTTGACGGCTCATTTTTGTAGATTTGGTTAAATCGAGCTTAAGGGAGGCGCCCATGGCCAACATCAGCGGCAAATACGCGATTGTCGGCGTTGCCGAAACCAGGGTCGGCAAACGCCCCGAAGCAAGCACGCACTCGCTTCATCTGGAGGTAATTAAAGCTTGCCTCGACGACGCCGGCCTCAAGGCTGCCGACATCGACGGCTTCATCACCAATCAACCGCTCAATGACGCGCACCGCAGTTACGCCGTCAGGATGGCGAACATGGCGCGCATGGCGCCGAACTTCGCCACTGATCTCGCGTTGGGCGGCGCCACACCCATCGCCATGGTGCAGCACGCGGTGATGGCCATCGAGTCGGGCATGGCAAACACAGTCATGTGCGTACACGCCCGCAAACGCGGCACTCCCGATCCCACGCCGGGCCATCCGATCCGCCACGGCGACGAACATTGGGAAGAACCCTGGGGGCACTTCTCCGCCGTCGCCAACCACGCCTTCGCGGCCCAGCGCCATATGTACGAATTCGGCACGACCAGCGAGGACCTCGCCCATGTCGCGGTGGCTACGCGCAAGCATGCATGTTTGAATAACAACGCCACCATGCGCAAACCGATGACCATCGTGGACCATCAGGCATCACGCTTCATCTGCGAACCGCTGCGACTGTTCGATTGCGCGCTGGAGTCCGACGGCGGCGGCGCGGTGATCGTCACCAGCGCCGCGCGCGCCCGCGACTTTCCCAAGCCCCCGGTCGCCATTCTTGGCATGGGCCAACACCATCCCCATTTCAGTTTGATGGACGCGCCCACGCTAACCACCCTTGGCGGCAATAAGTCTTCGGAGCTTGCTTACAAGATGGCCGGCCTTGGGCCGAAAGACATGAATTTCGCCGAGATCTACGATTGCTTCACAATTACGACGATGATCACGCTGGAGGATTACGGCTTTTGCAAGAAAGGCGAAGGGAAAGACTTCGTCAAAAACGGCCGCATCGAGGTCGGCGGCGAGCTGCCGGTAAACACCCATGGCGGCTTGCTCTCGCAGGCCCACATCGAAGGTATGCTTCATGTCACGGAAGCGGCGAAGCAACTGCGCGGCAACGAAGTCGAACCCGAACGGCAGGTGAAGAATGCCAAAGCAGGCATCGTCAGCGGCCACGGCGGCAGCCTGTGCATGCACGCCACGCTGATTTTGGGGGCGTTATGAGCGACTCTCAAGATGAACGCGGCCGAGCGATCCGTCAGGTGCGGCCGTTTCTCGAAGAACTGGAAGCAAAACCCTTTTGGGCCAACCTGCGAGAGCATAAGCTCACCGCCCAGCGCTGCAAAGCCTGCGGCAAATTCTTCACTTTCCCGCCGCAGGGATCCTGCCCGCATTGTCTTTCGTCCGACTACGATTGGATAGCAGTCAGCGGCAAAGGCAGAGTTTACTCCTTCGTCACCTATCATCGCGCCTGGCATCCGGCGTACCAGGACAAGACTCCTTACAACGTTTCGCTGATCGACCTCGACGAAGGCCCGCGCCTCATCAGCAACGTCATCGGCTGCAAGCACGACGAGGTAAAGATCGGCATGCCGGTAGAAATCGTCTACGAGGACCGCGAGGAATATACTCTGCCGCAGTTTCGACCGGTCGAGTGACGGGGCAAAGGATTTCGCCCTTCGGTCGAAATGACAAACCCGGCGACGCCGGGAATGTTCTCAACGGCCTGCGTCATTCCGAACCACTGTGAAAGATCTTACGTGTCCTCCGATTAGCTGGATCGCCGAGCCCGGCGATTCTACCCAGTCCGCCTACAAGCACCTCTACGGTGCGCTATTCGAAATAGAGACCACGAAGGAGCAAGCTTCGTTGATCGAAACGGCGCGACGATTCTCCCCAGAAGCCGGCCGAACAACCGGCCTGTAGAAGCCGGTCTAACAATCCAAAAAACGTTCGGGTCGGCGCTATACTTTAGTAGCGCCTCCTTCAGACTGCCGGTATAGAAAATGACCTCGACGTAAACGCCTTTCATTCCAAGCCCCTCCCGCACCGCGGCGAATTTCCGCTCGGCGAGCTTTTGCTGGCTCTCCCACGAATACCTTGCAATGATTTCTCGCCCGAGCTCCGTGGCGGCCCGCACCGACTCCGTGGTCACCCAGTGACCCCGGATATAGGGCCAAAACTCCAAGGGATAAGGAACGAGAATAACGACGGTCATTCCCGGCCTCGTCAAATTCTCGAGACACGGAATGACCTCGAAGGCTTCGTCCCGCCTGCCAATCGCCGTAATGATTTTCGCTTCCATGATTGTCTTCGCCCTTTTGTTCCGGCCAGCCACACTCTTCAGTGGATCAATCCCAAGGAATTGAGAGGAAAGGCTGCGCAACCCTGGCGCAAGTTCGAACTACCTCGAAAATACCTTCCAGCAATGACGGTGCCAATTACTGTCATTTTCGCCTGAGGTAGTGAAAGGCGCGGAAAAATATCGACTTTTGTCCGGAAGGTTGCGACATCTCGACGCCGGGCAAACGGCGGTCGAGTATCCTTTTTGACGCGGGGATGTATCCGAATTTGTCACCAGCCGTTTACGCTAACCATGGTGCGGCAAAGTTTTCGCCCGCACTTCCCGCCCAACGCCGGGCGATCAAATTGGAATAACTACTCGTTCATTCACCGCTTTTGATTTTGAATCAAGGCGCGATCAAGCCACCGAAGGTCAATCTGGAAAAATTCCCGAGGTGGCATGGTCATTGCACCAACATAGAGAAAATAGTCTGGCAAGGAGCCGATTTGAAAGGGAATTCCCGATGAGTGTGGTATTGGATATAGTGGGTGTCGGTGCGTTGCTTATCTTTCTGTTTCTTCTCGGATGAGCGATCCCCTCATAGCCAGAGACGCGGCCATCGAGTCCAGATAGCTTAGGCCTCTCTGCTTTCCATTGATAACGACAGCATATCGCGGCAATTTTTCGACATCCTTTAGCAGTTTTTGACGCTAGGAATATGCCGGGTCCCTCCTGTTATCCTCCTTCCGAAAAGTCTCAACTCCGTAAATCCGTTTCTCCACCCGATACGTAGACCTCTACAGAAAGCCAAGAGTTAGCAGGTCATCGTCGAGAATCTTTCTTCGTGCTGCCGCGCAACAGATGACCGAGGAGGCACGACCATGAAAAAAGATAGCTCGGAAGCCACGCCAGAAATTATTCGCTTTCGCGGCGACCAGATCGTAATGATCGCGCAAGCGCCGAACAGCTTCGGCCCCGCCGATCTCGTGTGCTTCGACTTGGACGGCAACGGGCGATTCGAGCGCCGGGTGTGTGCGGACAAAGAGGGTTTATACACCATCGCTCTGGACGCGGCACAGTTGCCGCCTAACGGGAAGTTTTTCATGTCCTTCCACTCGGAGAGCGGCAAGAAGATAAGCGAAAAGGTTCCCATGCACGCGATCCAGGAGGACCCTTACAATCCCGCCTGCGAAATTCCCGTGTACCTTGTCCCGGGCGAGAAGATAAAACCGATGCCTGAGATTTGCACCTGCACCGACTGCGCACCGGGTGATACCCTCAATGGATCTTCTCTTGAAGCGTACACACATAGCTTCACGCCCACCGAACATGGCGTGGAGCTGGCGACGGGTTTGCTGCGGCAGAGCTTCCCCATCACCTCATTCTCAACCCGCATGCTGGGCTTCAACTTCGCCTGGCACCATGTCTCTCTCGTAGACTACAAGGGTCCCTGGGGACTCGGCGGCTCCCATAGCTTCAACATGATGATCGTTCAGACCGGGCCGTTGACCGGAGAGATCGTCACGCCGGATCTACGTTGCTATTACATCAGCTCCAAGGACGGCCTAAAATGGTTCTTGCCGCGGGGATTTTTTTCTAAATTGCAGCTCGACCCGAAGCATTGCCGTTGGACGATGACGCATTTCTCCGGTCTCCAAGTGCAGTTCTTCCAGGGCGCACTGAATCGACCCGGCTATCCGATATCCATTGCCGATCCAAACCGAAACACGATGCGGCTCAATTATAACGCCTCGGGGCTCTTGCAGAGTATTGTTACCGATTTAGGCCAGACCCAGACCTTAGCCTTCGACCCCGCATCCCGTCTGCGCAGCTTTACCGATCATATCCGGCGCGCTTGGTCCTTCAGGTACGACAGTGACAATCGCCTGACCGCCATTGTTACCCCACCCACTGAATTCGCTGACGCCGCCTCCGCCCAGGAGATCACGGAACGCGATCTTCCCAACGCGCTAGTTACGCAGCCGCGCACGATGACCCTGACTCACGGGGATGACCGCTTTCCCAGCCACATCACGGCCATCACGGATCAGCGCGGGGCCACCCCTGACGCTCGCGTCTACGACGAGCAGGGCCGGATCAAAACGGCGCTGATCAACGGCAAGCCGGTGCAGTATTTCTACAACGTCGACTTCTCCCTGCCAAAATTAGAAGAAACCAACATGGTTACCCGCACGGTGGACCGTGAAGGCAACGTGATAGATCACGAAATCCATCGCGCGCCTGGCGGACCGGTCGA
>DASWHT010000323.1:0-1946 GCA_036398075.1 Binatia bacterium
CTGGGAAGAGCCGGCGGTGGCGGCGCATTTTTCGCGAAAGCAAAACGAGGCGATTCAAGAAGTCGTGAAGAAACACCCGGACCGCTTCGTTGGCTTCGGCAGCGTGCCGCTGCAAAGCGTTTCTGACGCCATCGCCATTGCGCAAGAAGCGAAAGCCATGGGGCTTAAAGGGTTGGAGATCGGCACCGCCGTCGGCGATAAACCGCTCGATGATCCGATGTTCGAGCCGTTTTTCGACGCGGTGCAAGGGCTGGATCTGCTGCTTTTCGTCCATCCGCTCGAAGGCGGGTTGGACGCCGATGATCCGCTATCGCCGATTCTCGGCAACGTCCTGCAATTCACTTTTCGCACGACGATGATGGTCGAGCGCATGATTGTCAAGGGGATGTTCGAGAAGTATCCCAATCTCAGATTGTGCCTATCCCACGGCGGCGGTCTACTCGCGTTTAACATCTGGCGCTTCGACCATTCTTATGGGCTGCGATCTGAATTAAGAAAACAGCTGCCGCGAAAACCTTCCGAGTATCTAAAAAAGCTCTACTTTGATTCCATCGTCCACTCAGTGGCGGCGCTCAAGTACCTGGTTCAAGTCGCCGGCGCCGACCGGGTTGTCATCGGCACTGATTACCCAATGGCGATGGGCGACTTCGAGCCGGTCGCCAAAGTCGTGGAACTCGATCTTTCAACGCCGGAGCGCGAGCTGATTCTCGGCGGCAACGCGGCGCGGGCCTTAAACCTCTCGACGTAAAGACCGGAATAACACCGTTGGCGCAACGCTTTGATGCCTTGGCCCTACACTGCCGGAGGATGCGCAGAAGCCGAGATTTGCGCCCAGCAAGAGGGCAAGCGAAACATCGCGTTTTTCCACCACCGACGCGCTGGGCGGCATATGGATTCTCACCCTCGGGTCCCGTTGCTTGACAAAATAGCGCGCCACGGACTAGCGTTCAACGAATCCCGCAGTTAGGCCGCTTGGCTTTGTGGCAAAGGAATTCTCCGCCAAGTTGGGATTGCGCCGGAAGAATAACACGAGCCGTCAAAATCCAAAACGGGAGGAAAACTCAACGTGACAACTCAAGACCGGTCGTCAATACTTCTCAGAACCATAGCCTTAGCCGCCATTGTGGTCGCCGTTTTGTCCGCCAACGGCGAATCCTTAGCGGCGAGCGTGGAGGAGGTGGCGCTGCTCAAGTCCGCCAACCGCGAAAAAGTTCTGATCGAAGGCGCGAAAAAGGAAGGCAAGGTCATGTTCTACACCGGCCTGATCGTCGATCAGGTGGTGCGGCCGCTAAAGCAGGCCTTTGAAAAAGAATATCCTTATCTCCAGGTAGAGTTTTTCCGCGGCAACTCGGAGCGCATCGCCCAGAGAGTGCTCGCCGAATACCAGGCCAAGCGTTATGACGTCGACATCATCAGCGGCAGCGCCGCGACGACCATGGTGAAGCAAGCCGGTTATATGCAGCGTTTTTATTCGCCCCATCTGGCGGAATATCCCGCCGAGCTCAAAGACGCCAAGGGTTTCTGGGGCACTTCGAATGTTTATTTCATGACTCTCGGCTACAATACTCGCATGGTCAAAGCCGCCGAAGTGCCGAAAACCTACGAAGACCTGCTCCACCCCCGGTGGAAAGGCCAGATGATGTGGTCCACCAGTACCGGCTCCGGCGCGCCGCAATTTATCGGCAACATACTGCTCTCGATGGGGGAAGAAAAAGGCAAAGCCTATATACAAAAACTAAAAAGCCAGAATATCGCCAAGAGCACCGCCAGCGCGCGCCAGATACTCGACCTGGTGATCGCCGGCGAATATCCATTGGCGATTCAGATTTTCAATCATCACGCGTACATCAGCAAGCAAGCCGGGGCGCCGGTGGAGTGGCAGCCCCTCGAGCCGGTCACCGCTACGATCAATACCGTCGGCCTGGCGCGACACGCCCCGCGTCCTA
>DASWHT010000324.1:0-2470 GCA_036398075.1 Binatia bacterium
CCCAGCACGGCATAGGCTTCATTGATCGCCTGCAGCCTTTCCGTAGCGCGGGCTTTATCGTCCCCGGTAGAGTAAATATCCGGGTGATAGCGCTTAACCAACTCCCGGTGCGCTGCTCTGATCTCCTGCTGACTTGCCGAAGGCGGGACGCCAAAAATTGCGTAGAAGTCCGGCTGCGGCATGTTTCGACTCAATTCAAACCCCAACGACAATCAAGCGTTTACGCAGGCAAAAAAACATAGTAGCAACCCAACATGCCGCGCGATCGCTGGCTCGCGCATTATTTGCTGGTAATAATTACTCCGCAATCGTCGCAGCGATAACGCGCGGCTGGTTCTTCCCGGCTTTTCACTTCGTCGAATTCGTAACGCTTAGCGCCCGACGCATCGAAACATTCCGGACAAAAACCATCCTGCAACTCTTCGACGTCGAGGGTCAAATCACAGTACCGGCAACGCACCGTGTTTTTTCTCTCCGGCAGCAGCTCGAGATTCGTATGGTTACATGAATTCACCGGCAGGTCTGTGCGAGATTAATCTTGGCCCTCGAATCTAGCAGATTGCTTTAAACTCTGTTTGCAGGCTGCTCAAAAAGATCTCAGAGGCGAGGCGCGCAGATGAAATGGGGTGTTGGAATAACGGAGTATTGGAGTATTGGGTCTCGAACCCATCACTCCACCACTCCAAGACTCCAGTACTCCAGTCCTTATGAGGCGAATGAGCGCACCCTTCGACAATGCTCAGGGCAATCGGCATATGAGTCTTTTGCAGCAGCCTGCCAGCGCGAGCTTACGTGCGCCACAGCTCGCGATAGCGCACCGCGGCAACCCGTTCATAAGCGACCGGTCCGGAGAGATGCCCGACGGAATGGGCGAAACGGTTCATCCCGGCGACGGCTTCCTCATAAATATAAGGATTATAAAACGGCGCGTCCCGTTCTATCACCCTGGCGATGAGCGCGGCGGCATCCGGCGGAAATTTGCCCCGTCCTGCTTCAGCGGCCAGTTGGGGATCGGCGCGCAGCGCCTTTTGGGCTTTGACGATAGCCCGTACCGCAGCGCCGATGGTTTCGGGCGCGCGTTCGATGAAGGCATCGGTGGTTGCCAATCCCGCGAAAGTAAAGTGACGCACTTCCCCGGGATCGTCACCGCGCCGAACGTCGATGAGGATTTTTCCCGCTCCCCGGCTCACCGCGGTCTCGGCGCCCATGGCGTTGGCCCAGAAGCCGTCCATCTGGCGGGCCTCAAGCGCGCGAGCGGCGAACACGCCAAAGGACACGTCTCGCGCTTTTGCTCCCGGCAATTCGATAATCTCCAGGTCCCGCCCCGGCGTAATACCCGCGCGGAGCAGCATTTGCTTCAACGCGAGATCTGGTCCCTGCGCTGCGGTCAGGCGCAAGCCCTTTAACGCGTTGAGATCGCCGCGCTTTGCCGCCAAATCGGCCCGCACCACGAGCAGCCACGGCGTTCCCTGCGACAACGCCATTGCGACTTTGGCGCCGCGCCAGTCGGGGAATTCGGTCAGCACGTCGTGAATCGAACCCGCGATCATGGCATCGGCGCTGCCATCGCGCAGCGCCTTGGTCGCGCCGAGCATTGCCACCAACTCGATGCGCGCGTCGAGTCCTTCGGCCTTAAAGAAGCCCAGCTCATCAGCAGCCAAAGCCGGGAAACAAGTGTTGCTGACGAGATCGACTGCGGCAATGCGTAGTTTCACAACTTCCTCCAATGCAACGTCCCGGTTACATAATCCCCGCTCGCCGCACAGAGACTGTGTCGCAATCAGAAGTTCGCCCTTCGACAAGCTCAGGACGAACGGGTAAGTACTTGAATTTACGATCATGCAATACCGTTCGTGGTGAGGCTCTCGAACCATGAACGGTATTGCGACACAGTCGCACCGCCGCGAATATCAAGGCGTATGATAGTTTCTCTCGTTATGCTGAATGGTGTTGACGAGCGCCAGCGCAAGCGGCCGGCCCGCGCTTTGCGCCCGCTCAAGCAACTGAACCACCGCTTGGTCCCGGCGCCAGAAAGTCCGATAACCCAGTTGCTCGTATTGTTTGATCTCCGGCAGCCGCTCAGCGTAGATAACCGCGGCGCGGCGCGCGGCTGCCGCGCCGGGAAGGCTCCGCGCCAGCGGCAAGCCCTGGCCGGCGTTATTGCCGATGGCGACACAATCTGCGGCGTCATCAAGTTGCCCCAACAGTCCTTGAATGGCCGGCAACGACACCTCATCCCAGTTGGTCATTTCGAAGCGCGCCTGCGTGGCGGTCAAGCGATTGGGGTAACCTTCGGCAATTTGAAATAACCCGGCGCGCTGAATCAACCGGAGCCACGGCAGCGGCGGTTCGGTGACAAAATGACCCACGGTCACTTCGTTATCGAAAATCACAGCGACAAAACATTTTTTCTTCAATTCGCCTAATTCGGCCTGAATCATCATTATTCCCTTTCACCGTTGAACCGCGC
>DASWHT010000325.1:0-27691 GCA_036398075.1 Binatia bacterium
CAGCTTCGTCACCGGACTGTACAATTCGCTAATACTGTCCGTCGCTATTGCGCTGGTGACCGTGTTCTTCGGCATCATCATGGCCTTCTCGATTTATCGCACCCGGGCATTCGGCACACAGCTGTTCGAATTTATCGGCACCCTGCCGCTGGCGTTCCCGCCCCTGGTCTTGTCCGTCGGTCTCGTAATCATTTTTCTCGGTACGCCCTTATATAATAGTCTATGGGCTCTTGGCCTGGGGCTATTTGTCGCGTACTTTCCCTACGCGTTCCGCAACGCCTCCGGTTCCATCGTGAATATCCACAAGGAACTCGACGAAGCGGCGTGGGTGCACGGCGCCAGGTGGCGGCATGTGTTTTTCAAGATTACCTTGCCGATCCTCAAGCCCTCGGTGGGTGGCGCGCTGTTCTATATCTTTATTGAAGCGGTCCGCAACGTCGATGTGGCGGTGCTGCTCACCGCGCCGGGAATGGAATACGGCCCGGTGACTTTATTCGAATACTTCAGAGTCGGCCAGTGGGCCGAAGCCGCGGCCGGCGGGGTGATCTATCTAGTCATACTGGCGCTTGCCGTGTCCATTGCGAAGTTTGCGTTTAACATTAAGTTCAGTCTATGAATGATTAACATTAGGCGTTTATTTCAACTAAGGAGGATATTGGAATGATGCGAAAAACTGTGCTGGCATGGGTTCTTGTTCTCGCGCCTGTCTTTCTCGTCTCGGGCCGGGGCCTGGCGGCCGACGATATGAAGAAAGCGGCCGGCGAGGCTCAAAAGGCGGCCCGGAAGGCCGCTCCGGCGACCGCAAAGCCGGCCGGACAGAACCAAACAGCGGCTGCGGAAGCGGCGTTTCAAAAGCTCGCCAAGGAACTCTATCCGAAAGCGCAAAAGGAAGGGGCGTTGATCGTTTATTCGGTGTGGGATGTAGAACATCTCCGGGTCATCACTGAGGCTTTCACCAAGCGTTTTTCCGGTATCAAAGCGACCTACTGGCAGGCGAGAAATCCTGAAATCGTCACCCGCGTCCTGACTGAATTTCAGGGCGGCCAATCGAGCGTGGATGTAATTTTGTCGGACAATGCGCCGCCCGTGTTGCGCGCCGCCGGGGCGATGGCCAGCTACGAGACGGTGCAGAAAAACGTATTGGTCTTGCATGACCCCACTATGCCCACGGTAAGCTTGCAGGTGCAGGCGCTGACTTTCAATACCAAGAAAATAAAGCCCGCCGAAATGCCGAAGAGCTGGGAGGAAGTCGCCAACCCGAAATTCAAGGGAATGGTGGCGTTAGATGACCCGATGAGAGCCGGGCCGCTCAGCTCGATGCTCGCGGGCCTGAAGGAGCAATGGAAAGACGACAACCGCTTCAACCACTTTCTCAGGGGGCTTAAAGCGCTGAACGTCCCCGTGCACAAGAGCACCAGCGCGATGTTTCGTCTGGTGATCGCCGGCGAATACGCCATCTGCATGCCCGCGCTGCTGCACGACGTGATTGAAGAGAAGGAAAAGGGAACTCCCGTCGATTACCTCAAAACCGTTGCGCCCATCGTCTTCCCGCGCCAGGCGGGCATTTACGGTAAAGCGCCCAATCCTAATGCGGCGAGACTGTTCGCGGAATGGGCTATCTCGCTGGATGGACAGAAAGCGATCGATTCCGTCGGCCGAGAGTCCTCACGCAAGGATTTCAAGTCAAAGACGGCGATCGAATCGGCGTTCCCCAAAGGCACCAAGGCCGTGCCGGTGAACGACAAACTTTTTCTCGAAGATCCCAAGAAATGGCTGGATACGCACGTAAAGCCGATCTGGGAAGGGTGAAATTCGGGACAAATCACGAGCGAGGCGAGGGGTGCGGAAAATAGCGACGCCCCCTCGCCCATCGAATTGCTCAAACTGTGGCAACCGGATTTGTTAGCTGTAAGAGGAATTAACAAAACATTCTCAAATTACCGCTTGACAAGAAAAACGGTTTTAAATACTATATGTGTAAATCGCTCAGCGGTCTTAATAACAAAACCCCCACTAGCGAAGCATCGTCCAATTTGATCCGTTCATAATTTGATTTGGTTTTCAGCAAAAAACCTCGAAAATCGCCTTGATGCTTGTCGTAATGACATGCCCGATGCCCAAATTGTGCCGTATCTAAAACTCCGCTGCAGGGGTTCGTCGGAAATCCCAAGGCGGTTTCGAGTGTCCGGGTGAATTAACTTCAATTTCAAGGTCGATTCACGGGACGGAAAAATTCTTTAGCGCTCTTACCCAGTTTGAAAGGAGAATTATCGTCTATGGTGCGTGGCAGAATGCGGGCCGCCGAACCGGAAGGTACTGACGACAACGGGCTAAACCTCAAAGCTCTCAAGGAAAAGAAGATCAGCGATCTCGCGTTGATTGGCAAGGGCTTTAATATCGAAGGCGCGGCTAATATGCGCAAGCAGGAGCTGATTTTCGCGATCTTGCAAGCGCAAACCGACCAGAACGGGCATGTTTATGGCGAGGGCGTTTTGGAAACGCTCCCTGATGGATTCGGTTTTCTCCGGGCTCCAGATTACAATTATCTGCCTGGTCCGGATGACATCTATGTGTCTCCCAGCCAAATACGCAGATTTAGCCTGCGCACGGGCGACATTATTTCCGGCCACATCCGGCCGCCTAAGGAAGGGGAGCGTTATTTTGCGCTGCTAAAAGTCGAGTCCATTAATTACGAAGACCCCGAAAAGGCCCGGGAGAAAATCCTTTTCGACAACCTGACTCCGTTATATCCCAACGAACGGCTCCAGCTCGAATCTCAACCCGACAACTACACCACGCGCATCGTGGACCTGCTTACGCCCATCGGCAAAGGCCAACGCGGCTTAATCGTTGCCGCTCCGCGAACGGGCAAAACCATGATGTTGCAAAATATCGCCAAAGCGATCGCGCACAATCATAAGGAAGTGATCTTGATCGTGCTGTTGATCGACGAACGGCCCGAAGAAGTCACCGATATGCAGCGGTCCGTAGACGGCGAAGTCATCAGTTCAACCTTCGACGAACCGGCCACGCGCCATGTGCAGGTGGCGGAGATGGTTATTGAAAAGGCCAAGCGGCTGGTAGAACATGGAAAAGACGTCGTGATATTGCTCGACAGTATCACGCGCCTGGCCCGGGCCTATAATACCGTGGTCCCGCCCAGTGGTAAGATACTCTCCGGCGGTGTCGACTCCAACGCGCTTCACAAGCCAAAAAAGTTCTTCGGCGCGGCGCGCAATATTGAAGACGGCGGCAGCTTGACCATTTTGGCCACCGCGCTCATCGATACCGGCAGCCGCATGGACGAGGTGATCTTCGAGGAATTCAAAGGCACGGGTAATATGGAGGTCAATCTAGACCGCCGATTGATGGATAAGCGCGTTTTTCCCGCCATCGACATCAACAAGTCGGGAACCAGAAAGGAAGAATTGCTGATCGCCAGAGAAGATCTCAACCGCATCTGGATATTGCGCAAGGTTTTGTCACAGCTGAGCGTCGTCGAGGCGATGGAATTTTTGCTCGATAAGATGCGCGGCACCAAGAACAATAAAGAGTTTTTAGAATCCATGAGCCAGTGACCTCTTCGAGTCTTGCCAGCCTGCCTTGCGTGATCACTCGATCTTTGTTAGAAACGCTCAGGTTGCTAGCTGTCTCTAACTCGTCATAGTTCAATCAGGGGTCCCTCGCCGGGCGTATGTGCGTGGCGAGGGGTAATCTATCACCTATTACACACCCGCACGGATCTCAATCGGGGTGCCTGGTCAGGTTCGGTTGGGAATTGAAGTGAGGGGAGGATAAAACCAGAGGAGTAACTGCATGCCGGATATTGCAATGAAACAACTCTTGGAGGCTGGGGTCCATTTTGGGCACCAAACCAGCCGCTGGAATCCAAAGATGAAACCCTATATCTTTGGCGCCCGTAACGGGATTCATATCATTGATCTACAACAGACAGTGTCCATGTTTAAAGACATGGAGAATGCGGTGCGCGATTTAGCGGCCACGGGCGGACATATTCTTTTTGTCGGCACCAAAAAGCAGGCGCAGGACGCGATCAGAGAAGAAGCGGAACGCTGCGGCATGTTTCATGTGCACAACCGCTGGCTCGGCGGCACGCTCACCAACTTTTCAACGATTCGCCAGAGCATCGAGCGGCTGCGCAAACTGGAAGAGATGGAAAACGACCCGAGAATCGCCGAGGCGCTCACCAAAAAAGAAATGCTCGGCCTCAAACGCGAAAAGGAAAAACTCGAACAGTCACTGGGCGGGATAAAAGCCATGCGCAAACTCCCGGACGCAATTTTTGTCGTGGATCCCAAGCAGGAAGAGATTGCGGTTAAAGAGGCGAGGAAGCTTGGCATCCCGGTGGTCGCGGTTCTCGACACCAACTGCGACCCGGATATGGTGGATATTAAAGTCCCTGGTAACGACGATGCGATTCGCGCCATTAGGCTGTTTTGCGCCGCGATTGCCGACGCCGTACTCGAAGGCAAGACCGCGTATGAACAATCCCTCGTAAAAGACAAAGAGCGTGAAAAAACGCCGGAAACGGCGGCGGATGGCCGGCCGGGGGCGGAAAGTTCCGTGGCGGGAGGGGTATGAGGCGATGGAAGTCAGCGCGAGCATTGTCAAACAGCTGCGGGAAAAAACCGGCGCGGGTTTCATGGACTGTAAGAAGGCCCTTGCCGAAACCGGCGGAGACATAGAAAAAGCGGTCGATTACTTGAGGAAGCGAGGGGTGGCGGCGGCGGCGAAAAAGGCCGACCGAGTTGTCACCGATGGCGCGGTCGGCGCTTACGTCCATCCGGGCGGCAAGGTCGGTGTGCTCTTGGAAATTAATTGCGAAACCGATTTCGTCGCCCGAAACGCGGAGTTTCAAGCGCTGTTGAAGGATATGGCAATGCAGGTCGCCGCGGCCAATCCCCGCTACGTGCGCCGCGAAGAGGTCTCTGCCGAGGAGTCTGAAAGGGAAAAATCGATCTACCGCCAGCAAGCCCTGGAAACCGGCAAGCCGGAAAAGGTCATTGAGAAAATCGTCGAAGGCAAGATGGAGCGATTTTACTCCGAGGTTTGCCTGCTGGAGCAACCGTTCATTAAAGACCCGGACCGTAAAGTATCGGCGGTTATCAACGACGCTATCGCGCGTTTAGGGGAGAATATTCAAGTTCGCCGTTTCGCGCGCTATCATCTCGGTGAAGGGACGTCCGCCAAGGATTAGTTGTATAGCCTGGGTCGCCATGGATAACGGAACCCTCAAGTACAAACGCATTATCCTTAAAGTCACCGGTGAAGTCTTTGCAGGGCCGCAAAAGTACGGTATCGACGGGAAGACCGTAAAAGCCTTCGCCCAGGAAATCCAAGAAGTCAAAGAATTAGGTTGCGAGCTCGCGCTGGTCATCGGCGGCGGAAATATATTTCGCGGCGCGGTGGCGAGCGAGATCGGTATGGACCGCGCCAGCGCCGATACGATGGGCATGTTGGCGACGGTAATCAACAGCCTGGCGCTGCAAGACGCTCTGGAAAAACTGGGGGTTTCGACTCGGGTCTTATCTGCCATAGAAATGCGCCAGGTCGCCGAGCCTTACATCCGGCGGCGCGCGACGCGCCATTTGGAGAAGGGCAGAGTCGTGATCTTCGCCGGCGGTACCGGCAACCCCTTTTTTACGACCGACACCACCGCTAGCCTCCGGGCGATGGAAATAGGCGCTGAAGTTCTTCTAAAGGCGACCAAGGTCGAAGGCGTCTACGATGCCGATCCCCTCAAAAATGAAAGCGCCACCAAGTTTGAAGAGTTGACCTATATCGAGGTCCTGAACCGCGAGCTCAAAGTGATGGATTCTACGGCGATATCCTTATGTATGGATAATAATGTGCCGATCATCGTCTTCAACATCATGGAAAAAGGCAACATCTTGCGCGTCGTATCGGGAGAACCCATCGGCACTCTAGTCAGCGGGGGAAAACGATGAACGAAGCAATTTTTGCACAGGTGCAAAAAGAGATGGACGAATCGGTCGGCGCGCTGCGCAAGGAGCTGGCCAAGCTTCGTACCGGACGAGCTTCCACCGCGCTGTTGGAACATATCGTGGTGGAATACTACGGCGCCACCACTCCTTTAAATCAGCTGGCGACATTGAGCGCGCCGGAAACGCGGCTCTTGGTGATTCAGCCCTATGACCGCAGCGCGATGGTGAATATAGAAAAGGCCCTCTTGAAATCGGATTTGGGGCTCACGCCAAACAATGACGGGAAAATCATTCGGGTGCCGATTCCGCAACTCACCGAGGAGCGGCGCAAGGATCTGGTGAAGCATGTTAAAAGGATCGGTGAAGAGTTTCGCGTTTCCGTCCGCAATCACCGCCGGGTAGCCATCGAACGCCTGAAAGAGGCAGAGAAAAAGAAAGAGATCACGGCGGATGATTTTAAGCATGGCCAGGATCGGGTGCAGAAAACCACCGATGATTTCATTGGCAAAATTGATCAAGTCATCAAAGCCAAGGAAGCGGAGGTCATGGAGGTTTGATCCGCCGTTGACCCGCCGCTTCACCATGTGCGTCCTGCGCCATTGTCGCGGAATCTCGCTCCACGCGCCGCTTACGCAAGTGCAAGCACAACCGCGCGCTTAAAGAATCATGGAGCTCAACGGTCTGGACAAGAGCCGTTTGCCCCAGCATGTTGCCATTATTATGGACGGCAATGGGCGCTGGGCGAAGTTGCGCGGCAAGAGCCGGATCGAGGGGCACCGCCGCGGCAAGACATCGGTGCGCGTGATCGTCGAAATGAGCCGCAAGATCGGCATTCGCTATCTATCGTTGTACGCGTTTTCCACCGAGAATTGGTTGCGCCCGAGAGAGGAAGTGCACGCCTTGATGGGTTTGCTGGAGCATTATCTTGTCGTGGAGCAAGCGAAAATGATGCGTTACGGCATCCGGCTTCTCGCTGTCGGCGACCGGGAGCGTCTTCCTGCGCGGGTGCGGCGCGCCCTTGAACAAGTGATAGCGCGGACGCGGGATAACCGGCGTATGACCGTGATTCTGGCCCTGAGTTACAGCGGGCGCGACGACATTGTCCGCATGGCCAGACATCTGGCGCGTGAAGCGCGCGCGGGCAGATTGGATCCCGAGACCGTCAACGAAGAAATCATCTCGGCGCGGCTCGATACGGCGGGGGTGCCCGACCCGGATCTGTTGATTCGTACCAGCGGCGAGCAGCGCATCAGCAATTTCTTCTTGTGGCAAATCGCCTACAGCGAGCTCTATGTGACCCCGACGCTCTGGCCCGACTTTCGTGAGCGCGAGTATCTCGCGGCCCTTACCGAATATCAGAGCCGGCGCAGAAGGTTCGGCCGAACCGACGAGCAACTCGACCAAACGCCGCCCCAGTCCGTGCAGGCCAGTGGAAGCGAATCTTAAGCGGCGAGTTCTCACCGCGCTGGTTGCCATCTCGCTTGTGGCTATGATCGTCGGTTGGGCACCGCCGTGGATTTTTACCACTCTGGTTCTGAGCGTCACAGCGCTGGCGCTCTATGAATATTTCGCCATGGCGCTACCGGGATACCCCGGCGAGCAATTCCTGGGGGTTTTATTCGGCATCACGGTGTCGCTCTTGTTGGTGATCCCCGACCTTGCCGACAGGGAGCTATGGCTTTCGCTGTTGTTGGTGCTAAGTTTTACGGGCTACTTGTTTGCCGGCGGCAAACTACAGGAGAAACTTACCAGGCTGGCCTGGACCGTGCTCGGCGGTTTTTATATCGGTTTGTTGATGCCGAACTGGATTTTCTTGTTTCGATTTCCCGACGGTCGAAGCTGGGTATTTTTCGTTCTCAGCGTGATTGTGGCGGGCGATACAGCGGCATATTTTACGGGAAAGCGGTTTGGCGTCAAGAGACTGGCCCCGGAGATCAGCCCGACCAAGACCGTGGCGGGCGCTTGGGGCTACCTATGTGGCAGCGGCGTCACCGGCGCCATCGCGGCGCCATTGTTCCTCGGTGAGTATCCGTTCCTGGCAATCGCTGCATTGGCGCTGATTCTCGCGGCCCTGGGACAGCTCGGCGATATGTTTGAGTCTTTGCTTAAACGTGTTTTCGCCGTAAAGGATTCTAGCGCGCTAGTGCCGGGACATGGCGGGGTCTTGGACCGCCTCGACAGTTTGATATTTCCTGCGGTGTTTGCGAACGCCTATCTGAGAGTCTTTCATTCATGAAAACCATCGCGCTCCTAGGCTCCACTGGGTCCATCGGCATGAGCACTCTGGATTTGGTGCGCCAATTTCCCGAGCGCTTCAAAATTCATGGCATGGCGGCGGGAGTGAATCTCAAACGACTCGCGGCGCAGGTGAAAGAGTTTTCTCCGCGCGTCGTGTCGATCAAACATGAAAAAGATGTGCCGCGCATGCGGCAGTTATTGAACGGCCAGCGGGTGGAAGTGCTTTGGGGCGAAGCGGGCGCCGCCGAGATCGCCAGCGCTAACGAGGTAGACGTTGTATTGGCCGCCATCGTCGGCGGGGCGGGTTTAATGCCGACTTTCAAGGCGCTCAACGCCGGTAAGGAGATCGCACTCGCCAACAAAGAGGCGCTGGTGATGGCGGGCGAGCTTTTGGTCAGCGCCGCGGAGAAAAAGGGTGTAAGGCTCTTCCCCGTGGACAGTGAGCACAGCGCCATTTTTCAATGCCTGCAAGGCAACCGGCGCGACGAGGTGGACAAGCTCATTTTGACCGCGTCGGGGGGGCCGTTCCTGCGCACGCCGCTGAAGCGATTGGGCGGCGTGACAGTGGCCCAGGCGCTCAAGCATCCCAATTGGAAAATGGGGCGCAAAATCACCATCGACTCGGCAACCATGATGAATAAGGGATTAGAGGTGGTGGAGGCGCGCTGGGAATTCCAAATGGTACCTGAATGTATAGAAGTGGTAATTCATCCCCAGAGCGTCGTGCACTCCATGGTCCGGTACCAGGATGGCGCGGTCATTGCCCAGTTAGGCGTTCCCGACATGCGAATTCCGATTGCCTACGCCTTGGCTTACCCGCATCGTTTAAAAGGAAATTGGCAGGCTCTGGAACTCACCCGGCATGGTGAGTTAAACTTTCTCCGGGTGGATCATAAGCGATACCCTGCCCTCGGGCTTGCCTACGGGGCATTACGCGAAGGTGGCACGATGCCGACGGTACTCAACGCGGCCAATGAAGTGGCGGTGGAGGCATTTCTCGAAGGGAGGATCGGATTTCGCGATATTCACTGCGTTATTGATAAGACGATGCAGCGCCATACGGCGACGCGTCCAGTGGAGATAGGCGAGATTCTCAGCGTCGACCGCTGGGCGCGTGAGAATGCGTCTTCGTTAGTGAACCGGACTTACGGAAGGATAAAAGCATGGAAAGCGTAATTTATTCGATCGTCGCGGCTGTCCTAGGGCTTGGGGTTTTAATCGTATTCCACGAATTCGGCCACTTCCTGGTTGCCAAGCTCTGTGGCGTGGGCGTGCTGACTTTTTCCGTGGGTTTCGGACCCAAGCTTCTCGTCAAGAAGAAAGGCGAGACTGAATATGCCTTGAGCGCATTTCCTCTCGGTGGCTACGTCAAGATGGTCGGCGAAGATCCCGAGGACGAGGTGTCACAAGCTGATGTCCAACGCTCCTTCGCTCATAAGGGACTCCTCCAGCGCGTGGCCATCGTTGGCGCCGGACCGGGGTTCAATCTTTTGCTCGCGGTTATTCTCCTCATGGTGGTTTTCTTGTTCTACGGTGTTCCCGTCGTCTCGACCCAGATTGGCAGCGTCGAAAAGGGCTCTCCCGCGGAATCGGGGGGCATCCAAAAGGGCGACCGTATTATCGCCATCGATGGCCGGAGCATCGAGAGCTGGGAGACGCTTTCCGGCGCGATCAAGGAAAGCCAGGGGAAACCCTTAAACTTTCAAGTACGGCGGGGAGCCGAGGAAGTCATGGTTACGGTGGTGCCGCGTAAGAAAGAAGCGCGCAACATTTTCGGCGAGCGGCGCGACGAATGGATGATCGGCATCGGCAGCCAGGTGACCATTGAAAAAGGCAACGCCGGTCTGTCCATCGTGAAAGCTTTTACGCAAACCTATGACTACGCCAAGCTAACGCTGGTGGCTCTCTATAAAATGGTTACGGGCGAAGTGTCGCCACGCAATCTTGGCGGGCCGATTCTCATAGCTCAAATGGCAGGGCAGCAGGCCCAGGAAGGATTCGCCAGTTTTTTGGCTTTCGTTGCGGTGTTGAGTATCAATCTTGGTGTACTCAACTTATTGCCCATTCCGGTGCTGGATGGCGGCCATCTGTTGTTTTTTATGGTGGAAGCGGTAATCGGGCGGCCGGTGGCCGTGCGCCACCGCGAAGTCGCCCAGCAAGTCGGTATATTTCTTTTGATGCTCCTGATGGTTTACGCCTTCTATAACGACATCGCGCGTTTCTTTGAAAAACAGGTGGGGGGATGAGGCTACTTGGTGTCGACACCTCATCATCCCATGCCAGTGTGGCCATCGTTGAAAATGGCCGGCTCATCAGCGAAAAAATGCATCGCCCCGACGCATCGATTACCACGAGCGCGGCCCACTCGAGAAATAACCACGCGGCGATTCTCCTACCCCTGATTGACTCGGCGCTAGGAGGAGCAGCTCTTACCCTGAGCGAAATTTCGGGATTCGCCGTCGCCATCGGTCCCGGCTCTTTCACCGGCCTGCGTATCGGCTTGAGCACGCTACAGGGCCTTGCATACGGTTCCGGCATATCCGTTATCGGCGTTTCCACGCTTCATGCCATTGCGGCGCGAATCAATGATTTTAACGGTACCATTTGCGCCATTTTGGATGCGCGCAAAAAAGAAGTGTACTCGGCGCTTTTTCGCCGGAGCGCCTGCTCTCTCGAGCGGCTCACGGATGATGCCGTGGTGTCGTGCGAGAGGCTCGGCGAGCTTCTCCGTCAATGCAATCCTGCGCAACCCATTTTGCTCACCGGCGATGGGACTATGACTTACGGAGAGCGCCTCGTTGTAGCTCTTGGCAGTCAGGTTCGTGTTTGCCAGAACGAAACTTCGCCCACCGTTGCGGCTGCGGTTGCGCTTCTCGGTGAGGCCCATTTTGCCCGCGGCGCGGCACTTCCGCAGGGTTCGCTGTCGCCCCATTATCTGCGCCCGGCTGAGGCTGAGTTAAGCTCACGAAAGTCGGCCTAACTCATTGAAACTATTCCGATAAACCTACGTTGACAAAAAAAACATCGTACGTTAAATTAGGTCCTCGTAAAAAAATCTTTAGCAAATTAGGAATAGGAGGCTGACCCCTATGGAACATAGAGAAGAGCAGGCGATCGTCTCCCTTTTGGACAAGGACCCGGAACTGAAAAGATTTTACGAAGAGCACCAGCAGCTGGAAAAGCATTTGGCTGTCTTTCAACACAAGCACCATTTATCACCTGAAGAAGAAATAGAAATGAAAAGAATTCAGAAACTCAAACTCGCGGGCAAAGACAAGATCATGGAGATCCTGGGCAAGCATCGGCAGAACGGCGACATCAAATAGGAGCAACCATGAAAAAGACCGGCGCTGAGATATTTTGTGAATCGCTAAGACATGAAGGCGTTAAAACCGTCTTTGGACTGCCCGGCGGCGTCGTTCTAAAAATCTTCGACGTTCTCTGCCAGCAAAAAGACATCGAACTAGTCCTGACCCGCCATGAACAAGGGGCGGCCCATATGGCCGAAGGTTATGCCAAAGCAACCGGCAAACCTGGAGTGGTTTTGGTGACGTCCGGGCCAGGGATGACCAACATAGTGACCGGACTTGCCGACGCTTATATGGATTCCGTGCCGCTGGTCGCGTTTACCGGCCAAGTGTCCACCGACTTGATTGGCAACGACGCGTTTCAAGAAGCAGACAATGTCGGCATCAGCCGGCCCTGTACGAAACATAACGTGCTGGTCAAGGACGTGAACGAACTGGCGCAGACTATCAAAGAGGCTTTTTATATCGCCACCAGCGGGCGCCCGGGGCCGGTCCTCGTGGATATTCCCAAAGACGTGAGCATGGCGAAGGCGGATTTTAAATATCCGGATAAGATTAACTTGCGCGGCTACAACCCGACGGTGGTGGGGAATAAAATTCAAATACGCCAGGCCGCGGAAGAAATAATGAAGGCTAGAAAGCCGATCATTTATGTCGGTGGCGGGGCGGTTTTTTCCGATGCCGCCGATGAGGTGCGCGAGCTCGCCGAGCTTACGCAGATACCCGTAACCATGACGCTAATGGGACTGGGTAGTTTTCCCGGCACCCACCCGTTGTCGTTGGGCATGCTCGGCATGCATGGCGCCTACTGCACGAATATGGCGATGCACCACGCCGACTTGTTAATCGCCGTCGGCGCCCGTTTCGATGACCGGGTCACCGGCAAGCTCTCGGCTTTTTGTCCCGAGGCCCGGGTGATTCACATTGACATCGATCCGACTTCGATCAAGAAAACCTTTCATGCCCATATTCCAATCGTCGGCGACGTCAAAACGGTTCTGCGACAAATCAACGTTATCCTGCGCTCCATGGACGGCAACGCTGCCGAAACGAAAGCGCTTAGAAATCCATGGCTGAAGCAAATCAATACATGGCAGACGACGCATCCGTTGACTTACAAACAGGACGACAAGGTTATCAAGCCGCAATACGTGGTGCAAAAACTATACGAGCTGACCAAGCATGACGCCATCGTCGCTACGGACGTCGGACAACATCAGATGTTCGCGGCGCAGTACTTCAAGGGAAACAAGCCACGCACCTGGCTCACCTCCGGCGGGCTCGGCACCATGGGGTTTGGCTTTCCCGCAGCCATCGGCGCGCAGAAGGCTTTCCCCGACCGCATGGTGGTTTGTATTACCAGCGAAGGCAGCTTCCAGATGAATCTTCAGGAGCTCGTGGTGGCCGTGGAACACCAGTTGCCGGTAAAAATAGTGTTGCTTAACAACGGCGTGCACGGCATGGTTCGGCAGTGGCAAGATCTTTTCTATGAAGGCCGTTATTCGGCCAGCCTACTCGGCAAGATGCCGGATTTCGTGAAATTGGCGGATGCTTACGGCATCCTCGGTTTGCGCGCGCTGAAGCCGGCCGAGGTGGTGCCTGTGCTCAAGGAAGGGCTCAAGCACAAGGGGCCGGTGCTGATGGATATTCATACCGATCCCTATGAAAACTGCTATCCCATGATTCCCGCCGGCGGAGCGCACCATGAAATGATGCTCGAGGATCCGCCCGAACTCAAGCAGGCGCGAAAAGGCGGTGCACAAAAAAGAAAGGTGGATGAGGGGGAGGGCGTGCTTCCTGCCTAAGTCGCTTAGCGAATGGAACATATCATTTCGGTTCTTGTCGAAAACAAGTTTGGCGTGCTCGCCAGAGTGGCGGGGTTGTTCAGTGCGCGCGGTTACAATATCGAAAGTTTGTCCGTGGCGCCCACTCTGGACCCGACCGCCTCCATGATCACGATTGTCACCGTTGGTGATGACCCGATCATCGAACAGATCATGAAACAATTGAATAAGGTCGTCGAAGTGCTCAAAGTCGTGGATTTGACCGAAACCCAGTTTCTCGACCGGGAAACCGCTCTTATCAAAGTTCACACCAAAGCGGAACACCGGGACGAAGCGATTCGCATCGCGGATATCTTCCGGGCCAAGATCGTCGACTCGTCGCCGAGCACTTATACTATCGAGATTACCGGCGACGTCGACAAGGTGGAAGCCTTAATCAATTTGCTGCGTCCGCTAGGCATCAAAGAACTTATTCGCACCGGCAGGATAGCCATTGCCCGCGAAACCTCTCGCACCGCGTCGCCACGCCGCGAGCCGGCGTTGCTGAAAGCATGATGGTTAAATCAACGGTCGTGTAACCAAATTTCCGCGCGGGTTTTTCTGCTGCAAATCAAAGTCTTCGATTTCTCTAGCGCTGAAAGCGCCGTTGGCGGAGCGACCGGGGGATGCTGCGCCCCGGAGTTTCGGGCTTTGAACCCGTAGCCGTCCCATAAGCACCGAACCTTCCGAAATCTCACTCGCTAACTACTGAAAATTTCCGAATTGTCCCGGCCAACGGTGATATCTATCGTCGAGGGTTTAGCTTTTGGGGATCGCTGCCGATAAGTTTGAATGTCAGCCGCCTCGCGGCCCGCGAAGCTCCAGCTGGCTTGGAACGAGAGTAACGTTTCAAAGATTTGAAAGAGGGATGGAATTGCCAACGGCAACAAAGGCCTCGTTGGCTTCGATTATATGATGGGCTGGCTCGGACGGCGGAGAATACTCGTGAACCTGGAAGAGTCGAACGCGCGAAAGCGCATCCCGCTGGCACAGCTCAAACGAGGCATGTATGTCGTGGAGCTCGATCAACCGTGGCTTAAAACTCCTTTTTTCTCCCATAGTAGACATATCAAGAATGGCGCTGACATTGAGTTGCTCGCGAAGCATGGTATTCGCGAGGTCGTTATCGATCTCGAACGGAGCGTCGGTGCCGAGACGCCTACGCCCGCTCCGGCGCCGGCACCCATTGTCGAGGAAAACGGATCGACAACAGAATCGACCGCCGCGACACGGGCGCGGGTCCGGGATGAGAGGATTCTCCGGCCTTTAAATCACGAATTATCCGTGGCCCGTGGGATCCACGAGGAAGCCCTGGCGACGGCGCAGAGTGTTTTTGACGGTGTTGGACGTGGATCACGACTAAATAGTCCCGCAGCCAAGCAAAGCGTTACCGATCTTCTTGGCAGCGTAACGCGTTCCCCGGAAGCAAACCTGCTGCTTATCCAGATGCGCCGCTTTCAGAACGATTTATTTACTCACGCGGTAAATGTTTGCGTGCTTTCTCTGGTGGTAGGCACGCTGGAAGGATTTGCCGAAGAGGTTTACGAGCTGGGCCTGGGAGCGCTGTTGCACGATATTGGACAAGTGCGCTTGCCCCGTAACCTACTTCGCAAGAATGACGGCTTCACCGACCAGGAGCGGCGGCTTGTTGAGCAACATCCCGCGCTTGGCGCGGCGATGCTGGAGCAGGAGGAGAGCATCCCGACAGCGGCCCGGCGGATCGTGATGGAACATCACGAGCGCCTCAATGGTACTGGCTATCCACAGAAGCTCGGCGGCGAAAACATCTCGCCTCTGAGCCAGATAGTCGCCATCACCGACGCCTACGACGCCATGATCATCGGTCGCAACGGCATCCTCCGGAGGCCCATCGACGTGCTGCGCCAATTGTATTTGGACGCCAACGCCGGCGCTTTCAGCCGCGATTTAATCGAAAAAGTGATCCGCTCCTTGGGGGTTTATCCCGTGGGCAGCCTGGTGGAACTCAACACCGGCGAGCGGGGCATTGTGTTGGCGGCGAACCGGAGCGATACCCTTAGGCCAACCATCCGTTTGATCTTGAGTCGCGATGGCTTGCCGCTATTGAGGGGACCGATACTGAGCCTCGCCGAAGAGAAGTCCGTTGCGATCGGCCGGCAGATTGTGCGGACCTTGGATCCCGGCAAAGAGCGCATCGACATCATGAGTCACCTGACTCTGGCGACGGGATTAGCAAGGTGACGGCATGGAGTCGGTAGCTCCGATCTTGGTACCGCCGCCTGGCGTTGAAGCTGCCGAGCGAGCGATAGCGCAGCTGCTTCTCGATGCCCTGCCGTCGGCCGCGTTCCTTACGGACGCCGATGGCAGAATCGTGGGGGCGAACGGGCGGGCGGAACTGCTTCTGGGCTGGGTGGCGCCGGTACTTGAGGGGCAACTGGCCCATGAACTTCTTGACTGCCGTTCGGAGAATCATACCGATGGCGTGGAAGAGTGTCCCGTCGAAAAAGTCATCCGTGGCGGCAACGTCGAAGCGGCCGCGCGCATGCGGATACTTTGCCGCGACGAGAGCGTTAAGGAAATCGAATACCGCTGCGTTCCTTACCCTACGGCAAGAGGGCTCGGCGCGGTTCTGGCGTTTCATGACTTGACGCGCCAGAACGAGTTGGAGAAGGACCTCCGCCGACTGGCGTCCATCGCGGAGGAGAGTCCCATCGCCATCGTCGAGCTCAACGAAGACGGAAATTTGTTTCACGCCAATCCGGCGATGATGTCTCTAGTGGAGCGGTTCGGATTCCGCGCCGACGCCCGCCCCGTGATATTGCCTTCCAATGTTGTCAAACTTGTCGCCGATTGTTTGAAAAGCCAAACCCAACTTGACGGCGTAGAAGTCAACGTGGGAGATAGCCATTACGAGTGGAAAATAGTTCCGGTTCCCAGGGAAAATCTGGTGCGGGGTTACGGCATCGACCTCAGCGCGCGCAAACATGCCGAGATGGAACTAATCAGAGCCAAGGCCAAAGCGGAGGTCGCAAACCAAGCGAAATCTGAATTTCTCGCCAACACCAGCCACGAGATTCGTTCGCCCCTGCATGTCATTCTCGGCATGACCGATCTTTTGGCCGACGGCGATTTGAGTGCCGAACAGCGCGCGTATCTCAACACTATTCAGGGTTGCACCGAATCCTTAATGTCCGTTATGGGCGATATACTCGACATGGCGGCTCTGGAAGCGGGCAAAGTTACCATTGAGAACGCATCCTTCGATCTCAGAGCCTTCATGCAAGAGACTATGGCCTCTTTTAAGCCGCTGGCCGAGGAAAGCGGGTTGTGTCTGACCATGGCCATCGGCGCCAAGGTCCCATCGCAAATCCGGTGCGACCGCAAACGGCTGAGACAGTTGATTGCAAACCTGCTGTTCAATGCGATCAAGTTCACTGACGAGGGAGATGTAGCAGTGGAGGTGGACCGCGCTCCCATCGCGGCGTACTTAGGCCAAGAGAAACCAGGGGACGACGTCCACGGCTCCAACGGCCACGGAGATTACCTGTTTTTCTCCGTGCGGGATTCGGGCATTGGTATTTCGCGCGATAAACAGGAAATTATTTTTGATCACTTTTCGCAAGTCGATGCATCGAGCAGCCGCAGCTACGAGGGGATCGGTCTCGGCTTGGCGATCTCCAAGCACCTGGTGGAATTGATGGGCGGAAAAATTGGAGTGACGAGCGAGCCGCAAAGCGGCAGTCGATTCTGGTTCAGCTTGCCATTGCAACCGATGGCCCGGTGAGCGGAATAACCACAAAGAGCCTAGTGCGGCAAAGCCGCAACCAAATTGGAAAAGAGATTTAACCACAGAGGGGACAAAGAGCACAAATAACTGGACGGCTACAGCCGTCCCATTTGTTTTCGGATGATTTAACCGCAAAGAACGCAAAGGGCGCAAAATGAGGAAGAAGACAAAATAACCACAGAGGGCACAATGGTCGCAAACATTTTATCTTGTGCGCTTCGCGCCCTATGAGTTCTTTGTGCCCTTTGTGGTTAATTTTCTCAAGCTCGTTCTTCGTGTCTGTCGAACCTTCGTGGTGAGACCGTATTGTCTCGTCAATCGAGAACCGCCTAGGCGGTGAGACGGCGAAGAGCTTCGGCGTATTTTTCCTGGGTCTTTTTGACGATTTCGGGGGGCAACTCCGGAGGGGGCGATTTCATGTCCCAGGGAAGGTTCAATAAGTAATCGCGCACGAACTGCTTGTCGAAGCTATCCGGGGTTTTGCCCGGCTCGTACCTGTCGGCTGGCCAGAATCTGGACGAATCCGGCGTAAGCACTTCATCGATGAGCATGATATCATCGCCCTCGATGCCAAATTCAAGCTTGGTATCGGCGATGATGATGCCTTTGTTCTCGGCAAGCGCACGAGCGCGGTTATAGATCGCAACCGTCGCGTCGCGCATTTTCTCGGCAATGCGCCGTCCGACCCTTGCCATCGTTTCCTCAAAAGTAATGTTGCGGTCATGCTCGCCAACGGGCGCCTTGGTGGAAGGGGTGAAGATTGGCTCCTCAAGGCGGGAGGCTTCGAGCATTCCTTTGGGCAGCGCGATACCGCACACGGCGCCGGTTTTCTGATAATCCTTCCAGCCTGATCCGGCGAGATAACCGCGCACCACACATTCCACCGGCGCGGGATGAATTTTCTTTACGAGCATACTGCGGCCCGCCAGGCGTGCTTCGTGCGGCTGGCATGGCGCCGGGAAATCATTCATATTCGCTGAAATAAAATGGTGGCGAACGAGATCTTGCATGATCCCGAACCAGTAGACAGAGAGGGTGGTGAGTATCTTGCCCTTATCTGGAATAAGAGTGGGGAGGATGATATCGAAGGCTGAGATGCGGTCGCTCGCGACCATCAAGAGCCGGTCGCCGAGATCGTAAATGTCGCGCACCTTGCCGCGATTGAATAGCGTCAGGCCGGGAAGCGGTACCTCAACCATCATAAGCTATTTTGTCGCTTTGACGGACCTGGGGCCAAACCCCATCCATCCCCACGGCTTTACCCCTTTGATCAACAAGCCCATTTAGAGGATTTTTTTGACCGCCGCCGCATCGAATCCGGTGAGCTTGATATTGCCCTTAATGATCACCGGGCGCCTAAGCAGGTTGGGGTCTTTCAGCATAAGTTTGATCGCATCTTGTACCGAGGGCGGCTTCTGCTTCATGTTCTTTTCGCGATATAGTGGCGTGCGGCTGTTAAGATAGTTTTCGACCGGGCCCGCGCCGATAATCTCGCGCAGTTCAGTTTCCGAGAGGGGACTTTTCCCGTACTCTCGCGCCTCGAAATCGATATTTTTTGATTGCAAGAAACTTCTTGCTTTACGGCAAGTCGTTCAGCTTGCTTTGTAGATAAACTTGACCTTTTCAGCCATATTTTTCCAGTCTATTTGAAGAACTTTGCAACGCGCTCGAAAGCCGCCGGTTCGATTTCGTTGCGCACCGGCCAACCGCCTTTAAGCGGCACGGTGGCATCGATAATCGCGACGGCGTCACCTAACCAGCCGCGGAAGCTTTGTACTTCGCGGATGATTTCGATGTCTTTATCCCAATGCACCCGGGTCGCCACCGCCCACATGACCTCTCTTTCATTAAAGGCGTCGACGTCATCATCGACGATCACCGCGAGTTTCAAGTTCGGCATTTCAACGAAGGCCTGCATCCCTGCTTTGTTGGGTTCGTTTTCGAATTCTTTCTTGATCGAAATGTAGCAAATGCAGCGGCCGCAACCGGAGGAGGGAAGGTGAATCGCTTTTATTCCCGGGATGTTTTTTTTGATGACGTTGTAAACGCTGCCTTCCTTGGGGATACTGCCTAGATTCCAATGGTCCATGTGCCCGGGCCAGAAGTCTTCGACGATGCCGTTACGCCGGTGGGTAATCGCCGTAACTTCGATGACCGGCATGTCCATTTGCGGCTGAGCGTAACCGAGAATTTCACCGAAGGGGTTTTGTGATTGCCGAACTCCGGGAAGGATTTCGCCTTCGATAATGACCTCGGCGTCCGCTGGGACCATAAACTCATCGCCCCAAGTCGTCGACGGCGTTAAGCGCAGTGGCTCGCGCAAGAAGGCCGATGCGGTCAGGTAGTCGTTGTTCCCCATGGGCGTCATACAGCAACTGGAGAGATAGAAAGCCGGATGGTGCCCCAAAATTACGATTACCGGCGCGCGCAGTTTCTGTTCCTCGTACTCGCACGCCATGGCCTCCAGGTGGTGGTGCTTGTGGGCGGAGAAACTCATATGCCGGGGATCATGGAATTTATTTTTCGTAAATGTGATGTCGTAGAAATCGCTGTTGAATCCCTTCATGGCGCAGGTCATGGTGTGATAGGGACCGGCGTCACCCTTTTGGTGCATCGGCATGGGGAGGATTCTGAGATCGGCCTTATCGCCCGTGAGCACGACTTCCTTGACGGGGGACTTTTCAGGCGCAATTATTTCGACCTTGCCTTGCTGCTGCTCGAGTTTGGCGACTTCGAGGCTGACGTCCATAGAGGACTTGATATCGCCCATGTCGAGCGAATCGGCGACGTACTGCCGCGTCACCCAGGGGTTGTAAAACATCGGGAACTCGGACTTCTGCCCGTTGAGCGCAGGCACGTTTTCAAACAAGACCATCTTGGGCTCGTTACGCACGTCGAGATGCTTTAGATAGGCTACGGTCTCGTAATTGTTCGCATCGATAAAGTTTTTCTCTCGGATCACGGAGCCTTCTCGTTTAGCTCCTTCTTGGGCGATGAAACTCGGCAGATCTTTAGCCATGGCGGTACTCCTCTATTGCGTTAAACAAAAAGTATCTTCTTTACTTAGATGAATCGCCGAGGGACTGCAAGGGAGCTTAGCTCTTGAGAAGTTCTCTAAAGGCGTTCCATTTGTTGCGCCAACCCGAGCGGCAAAGTAGGCGCAGCAGCTGGCGCACCTGGCGGGCCTTTTTTTCACTGGCGGGATACCAGGGGAACTCTTCTTTCAAGCCGAACCGATCCGTGACAATAGATTTCTGGCGGCAATACTTTCGGATGCCTTCGGCGCCATGGCGGTGGCCGAAGCCGCTCTCTTTAATTCCTCCCATCGGCGTATCGGGGATGATGTAATTAACCAGGCTGTCATTGACGCAAACCGCGCCGCCTTCAATTTGCTCGGCCAGCTTCGCGGCGGCGTCCCGGTCACGGCAGAATATGCTGGCGCCGAGACCGTAGTGTGAGTCGTTGGCCAAGCGCATGGCTTCGCCGGCATCAGCGACCTTCATGATCGGGATCACCGGACCGAAGGTCTCATCTTTCATTACGCTCATATCGTGATCGACATCAACCAATACCGTGGGCTCAAAATACAGGCCCGGGAACTTCGGATTTCGTCTGCCGCCCACAAGAACCTTGGCCCCGCGCAGAACCGCCTCATCGACTTGCGCCGCGACTTTGTCGAGCTGGGCCTCAGAGGTCATGCTCCCGATGTCAACCAGCTCTTCGCTCGGGCCCTGGCGGATGGCGCGGCTTTTCGCGCAAACGCGCGCGACAAAATCATCATAAACCGGGGCTTCGACATAAACCCGTTCAATGGACGTGCAGGCCTGGCCCGCGTTCATCAGCGCGCCCCAAACGCAGGCCCCGGCGGCGCGTTCAAGATCAGCATCCTTGAGCACGATCATCGGGTCTTTGCCGCCAAGTTCTAACGATACCGGAATGAGCCGCTCGGCGGCTCGGCGCATCACCTTCTTGCCCGTGGCGACGCTGCCGGTAAAGCTCACCATGTCGACATAATCGATAACCGCCTCGGCGGTTTCGCCACGGCCAATAACGACCTGAAGAAGATGATTTGGAAAGCCTGCCTTGGGAACTAACTCGGCGCCAAAAATTGCGGAGAGCGGTGTCAGTTCGGATGGCTTAATAACCACCGCGTTTCCCGCCATGAGCGCCGGTAGAGCTTCCCCCAGGGTCAACGTCAACGGAAAATTCCACGGGCTGATGATGCCGACGACGCCGCGCGGCGCATAGCTGGAAACGACCTTTTTCGCCTTCATCAGCGGGAAATGTGGGCGAATCTTCTTCCGACCGAGGTAGCCTGCGCTTTTCTTGGCCCAGACGCCGATGGCATCGCAAAGATAGAAGAGCTCGTTGCCGTAGGCTTCCGTTCGCGGCCGTCCGGTCTCCGCCGTCAAAACATCGGCCAATTTATCTTGCTCGTCGAGCAACAAATCGCGCAGACGATAGAGTAGTTTCGCCCGATGTGGGAAGCTCGAGGTCTGCCAGAGAGCCTGCGATTTGCGCCCGCGGGCGACGGCTTCAGCGACCTCCGCCCGCGAGGCGACCGGCAGTTCGGCGAGTTTCTTCAGCGTCGCCGGACTGCGTACTTCGATTATTTCGTGCTGCATGCCGGGTGAATATCAAAATGGCGTACGGAAGTCGGCGAGCCGAACTAAGCATCGCCCAGGCAACCGCTTCTCAGATCATGGTTTGGCCGCCGCAGATATTGATCGCCTGCCCGGTCATGCCTCGCGCCAGTTCCGATGCGACATAACACACCAGCTCGGCGACTTCGTCCGCATCGATAAATCGTTGGATGGGCACGGCGGCCATCGCCTGGGCCTTGAATTGCTCCGGCGTGATCCCTTGAAGCGCCGCCGTTTCATTGATGCCACGGGTCGCCATTGCCGTATCCACCCAGCCTGGGCAAATGGTATTTACCGTTATGCCCCGGCCAGCGACTTCCAACGCCAATGCGCGCGTAAACCCGATCATGCCGTGCTTAGTGGTGCAATAGGCGGTATAGCCCGGCACACCGAATTTTCCCAACACCGATGAAATATTGATTACGCGCCCGCCTTGGTGGTCCGGCATGTGGCGGAGGACTTCCTTGGTTATGAGGTACATGCCGTTTAAGTTGGTGTCGACAATGTCGTACCAGCAGGAGTCATCCGGATCGTCGATCTTGCTCAGCCCGGAAATACCGGCGTTGTTCACCAAGATATGAATCGCTCCCCAGCGTTCAGCGACTTCGCCCACGGCCCGCTGCATTTCTGGCTTCGACCGGACATTCATGGTCACGGGCAATACGGCAAGGCCTCTGGATTGAAACTCGTTGGCCGCCCCGTCGAGATGGGCTCGATTGCGTGAAGCAATGGCGACCCGGGCGCCGCGGGCCGCGAGACTGGCCGCGATGGCCTTGCCGATGCCCGTCCCTCCCCCCGTAACGACAGCGATTTTGCCCGTTAATTGGATTTCCAAAGACATTCTATAACCCTTGGGAATTCGTAGCCGCTTTTGTCTGAAAACGCAATCAAGACATCGCTGGCGCCGTTGTGGAAGAGAATTCACGCGATATCGGCTTTACTCCTGGGGATAATGGCCGATGCTAGCCCTATAGGGATTGCACGCTCCTGCCGCGAGGAGGCAATAGCCAAGATCCAGGGATGGTCGATGGGATTACACCCGTGCCATTAGAAGACGGCCGAAAAGCGCTGATGGGGAGAGCAGATATTCATGGATGTAACTGAACTTTTAGTATTCGGCGTGGAGCAGGGCGCCTCGGACTGCCACCTGAGCGCCGGTGAACCACCGATGATTCGCATTCATGGCGATCTCAAAAAGCTTGACCATCCGGCGATGTCGCGGGAGGAAGTTCACGCCCTGATTTACGACATCATGGGGGACGCGCAGCGCAAGACCTTCGAAGAAACCCATGAGTGCGACTTTTCCTTCGAGATGGGTGCCATCGCGCGTTTCCGTGTCAACGTTTTTCTCCAGCGCAAAGGCGAAGGCGCGGTGTTTCGTACGATTCCCACCAAGATTCAGACCCTCGATGAACTGGGCATGCCGCCGATCCTCCGCCAACTATGCGATAAAGAAAAAGGCCTGATTCTCGTGACCGGCCCCACGGGCTCGGGCAAATCGACGACCCTAGCGGCGATGGTCGATGATCTTAACAATACCTACGAAGGTCATATTCTAACCATCGAAGATCCTGTCGAATTCGTCCATCAATCGAAAAAATGCCTCGTCAACCAGCGCGAGCTGGGCCCGCACACCCACTCGTTCGCAAACGCTTTGAGAGCCGCGTTGCGCGAAGATCCGGACGTGATCCTGGTCGGTGAAATGCGCGATCTGGAAACCATCCAGCTGGCGCTCACCGCAGCCGAAACGGGTCACATCGTCTTCGGCACGCTGCACACCTCCAGCGCGCCCAAAACCGTGGACCGTATCATCGACGTATTTCCGCCGAGCCAGCAGTCGCAGATTCGCGCCCAGTTCGCCGAGTCTATCGAGGCGGTAATTACGCAAACACTACTCAAGAAAAAAGGCGGGGGACGCACCGCGGCATTGGAGATCATGACGGGCACGACGGCAGTGCGAAACCTGATTCGTGAAGGCAAGATCCACCAGATACCGGGCACCATGCAAGTAAGCCAAAAAGACGGCATGCAGACGATGGACATGGCGCTGGTCAATCTCATTAACTGCGGTATCATCACGAGGGAAGAAGCGCAGTCGAAAAGCATGAACCCTAATCTTCTGGGTCCCAACTCCATGCCGGACGTGGTGGCGCGGGCATAAATCCCGATCACATTGGAGTCTTAAATGGAAGGATTGGTCAAAATCCAAGAAATGTTCCGGGTTATGGTGGAGATCGAAGCCTCGGATCTGTATTTGACTGTGGCCAGGCCGCCCATGTATCGGATCAATGGACTCATCCAGCCCCGCGGCGGCGACGTGCCATTTGTCCAGGGCGATCTGGATATTCTCGCCAAGTCGATTATGAACGACTGGCAGAACAAGGAATTCGAAGCACAACACGAAATGAACATGGCGATGGCGCTGCCTGGCATAAGCCGATTTCGTGTGAACATCTTCCGCCAGCGCGGCTCCGTCGGGTTGGTGATCCGCCGCATTAACGCCGTGGTGCCCACTCTAGAGGAGCTTGGGCTACCCTCGATTCTGGGAGAGATCGCCATGACCAAGCGGGGCCTGGTGCTGGTGGTTGGCGCCACGGGCTCGGGAAAATCAACCAGCCAGGCGGCCATGGTCGATTATCGCAACAAGCGTGAGCAGGGTCATATCATCACCATCGAAGACCCCATCGAATTCGTCCATTCGCACAATTTATCGATCATCACCCAGCGCGAAGTCGGCTTCGATACCCACTCGTTTGGCGCGGCGCTGAAAAATACGCTGCGCCAGGCCCCGGATGTCATACTGGTCGGCGAAATCCGCGACACCGAAACTATGGAAGCGGCCATCACCTTCGCGGAGACCGGCCATCTTTGCTTGGGCACGTTGCATTCGAACAACGCGAACCAAGCCATCGAGCGCGTCATGAACTTTTTTACCCATGAACGGCACGACCAGATCTTTCTTCAATTGTCGCTGAATATGCGAGCAATCGTTTCCCAGCGGCTGATTCGCACCGTCGACGGCAAGCGCGTCGCCGCGCTAGAAATAATGATGGACACTCCGTATATCAAAGACCTCATAAAGCGCGGCGAGGTGGATACGATCAAAGACGGCATGGAGCAGGGAGTCCAGGAAGGCTGCCAGACCTTCGACCAGGCCTTGTTCAGTCTCTATAGAGAGGGAAAGATCAGCCTGGAGCACGCGTTGATCAACGCCGACAGCACCAACAACCTGAGACTCAAGATCAAGTTCGCGGGTCTCAAGTACGACCAGGAGCCGGACATGTCAGACCAGGTAGCGCACGGAAATGGGCAGGCGGCGCACGCGACGGCAAAACCCGCCAACGCCTTTCGCATCAGGAGATCCTAAGTTATCGGTAATATGGACTTGCTCTGGGCAGATTTTCGCAGAGCACTTGGTTTGATTACGGTAGCCCGGCCCAGCTTTGTGCAATCATACCTGAAGCAAAATCCATGCTGTGATGATCGTGCCGACGATCGCTCCGCCGTAGCACAGCACGGCGAGAAGCTTATTTATGGGTTTGAGCCCCATATCGTTCAGGGTAAAGTAGAAGCGATGGGCCCAGTGGTATAGGGGCAAAACGATCAGCACAAAAAGATAAAGCTTCACCCACCAGACGCGATACAACGCCCCAACGTCGGTAATCCAGCCAAGCGGCACAGCAAAGCCAACGAGAATGATGTGAATGGGAACGAGGAATGCGGCGACTACGCCTCCTGCAGAGAATAGTCCCCACCAAAACGGTTCCGAAGTTTTTTTCGTGCTCATCTTTCAACCTTTAAGCGCGAGAAACAAGATCAAAACCGCCACTGAGACCACGGCCCAGGCGCCAACATGCAGCGCCATAACGATCGGGCGGGGGATCAAACGCTCGCCGATCCGTAGCTGCAAAACAACCGCACTCGATTGAAACCACGTAACGCTGTGGTACAAAGCGAACAGCAGAGCCACCAGGTGAAAAAATATCCACCCCGGCGAGCTGAGCTTTCGCGCGAACGCGGTGTAGGCGTCAAGCCCCTGGGTCAATTGATATATCTGGCAGAGGTAGACAATGAGGAAGACAGCGATAAATACGCTCGAAAGCTCGCGCAGCATGAACAGAAAGTAACTCTGCTTCGTCAGCCACCAGGTGGCCGGCATTTTCCGGTGGTAGAGCTTGGATGGCTCGGGTCGCGTCACGCTCATCCTTCGATCCTCCTCAGGACGACCCTGAGCTCAGTCGAACGGGTCATCGCTGCCCCCAGGGCATCAGGATCGACTGAAACCAGTTTTTTGTGGTGTCCACCTTGGAGCGCTGGATCGCCGCGGCCGGATCCACATGCTTCGGACAAACGACGCTGCATTCTCCGACAAACGTGCAGTCCCAGATGCCGTCGTGGTTGCCGATAATTTCCCGTTGATCCTTTCCTTGATCGCGCGAGTCCATGTTGTAGCGGTAGCCCAGCGCGATGGCGGCCGGGCCCAAAAACTTCGGCTCCAGCCCATAGACCGGACAAGCGGCGTAGCAAAGCATGCAGTTAATGCACTGGGTGAATTGATGGAACTCCTCGAGCTCGGCCGGCGTCTGGAGATACTCTCCTTGACTCACGGGTTTTTCTTCCCTGCGGATAATCCAGGGTTTCACGCTCTTCAGCTTGTCCATGAAGTCGCTCATGTCGATGACGAGATCGCGGATGATCGGAAAATTGACCAGAGGCTCGACGCGAATCGGCTGCGGATAATAGTCGCGCAGAAATGCCGCGCAGGTCAGCTTCGGTACGCCGTTGACCATCATGCCGCAACTGCCGCAGACGCCCATGCGACAGGACCAGCGGTAGCTCAGCGTTCCGTCGATCTGGTCTTTAATGTGATTTAGCGCATCGAGAACGACCCAATCTTGCTTGAACGGGACCGTGTAAGCTTGAGTTGTCGGAGCATGATCTTGCCCAGGGCGATAGCGGGTAACATTCAACGTGATGGTTGGCTCTGCCATTGTCTCCTCGTTATAGCGGTTTCGCGTTACGACCCGGGACCCGAGTCCTCACGACTCCTCGCCCAACACCCATCGGCTAGTATTTCCTCTCCTCGGGTGGCCAGCGCGTGATGGTCACGGGCAGGTATTCGATTCTCGGCCCGTCCGCCGTCCGGAAAGCTAGAGTATGCTTGAGGAAATTCTCATCGTCGCGTTTGGGAAAGTCCGTTCGAGTATGGGAACCACGCGACTCTTTTCGCTTCAACGCAGAATTTGCAATGGTCTCGGCCACGTCGAGCATGAAATCGAGCTCAAGCGCGTTCATGACTTCTGTGTTAAAGGTGCTGCCGCGGTCTTCAATGATGACGTCATTGAAACGCTCTCTAAGGGTTCTTAGCGTGTTGCAAGCCTGCTGCATACTTTGTTCTTCGCGATAGATTCCTGCGCCATCCTCCAGTGCTTTTTGCATGTCTTGGCGAATCGTAGCAATTTTTTCCTTGCCGCCATCCTTCTTCAAGAACTGGCGATCAAGACGCTGTTGTTCGTCCTTCGCCAGTGCCAGCAGTGTTGCTGACGATGGCGGGGAAATGGAGGCGGAGTAGGCCGCCGCTGCGCGGCCTGCCCGAGCGCCGAAGACCAATAGCTCGGTCAGGGAGTTGGAACCCAACCGGTTAGCGCCGTTTAGCGAAACGCAGGCGGTTTCTCCGGCGGCATAGAATCCCGCCAAATTTGTCTTGGCATCTATATCCGTCGAGATGCCGCCCATCATGTAGTGCGCGACGGGGCGCACCGGAATCGGCTCATAAACGGGGTCTATGCCGACGTACTTGGTCGCCAACTCGCGCACGAACGGCAATTTCTTGTTGATCACTTCCTCGCCGAGATGGCGCAGGTCGAGGTGAACGTAATGGCCATACGGACCGTCGAAGGTTCGCCCTTTGGCCAGTTCCTGCATGTGACAGCGCGAAAGAATGTCG
>DASWHT010000326.1:0-10127 GCA_036398075.1 Binatia bacterium
TGTTGATCGACCGCGGAAAGCTCTACGCCGCCCTCGTCGCGTGCGGCGCCGCGGCGGCGCTGTTCGCCTTTTTCCGCTTGACCCTCACTGGCGCGGCCATCCGCGCCTGCGCCGATAGCTGGCTCGGAGCAAAGGTGACCGGCTTGAACGTGAAGCGGCTATACGCGCTGACTTTCGGCCTGGGAACGGCCTGTGTCGCGGTGGCCGGTTGTATGATGATCTTACTCGTGGACCTGACGCCGGGACTCGGGCCGGCCTATACGCTTCTCGCTTTCGTGATCGTCATCGTCGGCGGACTCGGTTCCATGAATGGCGCCCTGGTGGGCGGCGTGCTCATAGGCGTGTCCGAGGCGCTCGCGGGCCTGTTGCTCGCGCCTTCGGCGAAGAGCATGTTCAGCTTCGCGTTACTCATTATAGTGCTGCTCGTGCGGCCGCGCGGCCTACTGGGCGAGAAATTGTGAACCCGCGCGCCGCTTATCTCCTCGCCGCGCTGGGCGCGCTCCTGCTTGTATTGCCATTCGTCGCGGACAGCTATCTCATATCGCTGGCCACACTGATTCTCTACCTCGCCTACACCGGCCAGGCGTGGAACCTCATGATGGGATTTGCCGGGCAACTTTCTCTCGGCCACGCGCTTTATCTCGGCGTCGGCGCTTACGGCGCCGCGGCGCTGTACCATCATTTTGGCATCGGTCCCTGGGCGGGGATGTGGCTCGCCATCGCCCTTTGCGTGTCGTTAGCGGCGAGCCTTGGTTTTCTCGCTTTCAGGTATGGCATCTCGGGCGTCTATTTTACGCTGCTCACGATCGCGTTCGCTGAGTTCGCGCGCATCGGCTTTGACCACTTCAACTGGGTTGGCGGCTCAGGCGGGCTGTTTCTCAAAGTGGCGCAGCGCGACCAGATAGATATTTTTAATTTGCGCGGCACGCCGGTAATGTTCTACTACGTCATGCTTGCCCTCGCGGCCGGCGCCTTTGCGCTTTGCGCGTGGTGCCTGCAGAGCCGGCCCGGTTATTATTGGCGGGCGATCCGTGAAAACGAAGAAGCGGCCGAGGCCCTCGGCATCGATGCTTTGCGCTGGAAAATGCTCGCGATCGTCAGCAGCGCCGCCATGACGGCTCTGGCCGGGGTGTTCTGGGCATTTTACTACAACAACTTATTCCCGGAACAAATATTTAGCATCGGCCGCTCCATCGAAATCATCCTTGGCCCGATCATCGGCGGCATCGGCACTCTAGCAGGCCCGATCCTCGGCGCGGCGTTGTTGACGCTGATCGCCGACGGAGCCACGGAACTAGTCGCTGCGCTCGGTTGGGACGTTCCAGGCGTAAAACAGTTGATTTACGGCATCATCTTGTTTGCGGTGGTAGTGTTTCTGCCCCAAGGTATCTGGCCGGCGCTGGCGCGGAAACTGAATCTTTCCAAATGAGCGCCTTGTTACGACTTCACAATGTCAGTAAGTCGTTCCGCGGCCTCAGCGCGGTTACAAGCGTCTCATTGGCGGTGGAGCCGGGAGCCATCGTCGCGCTCATCGGCCCCAACGGCGCCGGGAAAACGACGCTTTTCAACTTGGTGGCGGGAGCCCTTCGCCCGGATTCGGGGGAAATTCATTTCAATGGCGCGCGCATCGACGGCCTGCGGCCGGATCAAGTGTGCGGCGCGGGCATCGGCCGGACGTTTCAGATCGTCAAACCGTTCGCCGGCCTTTCGGTGCTCGACAACGTCGTCGTGGGAGCTCTCAAGCGCGCCACCGGTGTTGCCGAAGCGAAGCGGCACGGCGCAAACATTATCGCGCAGCTTGGACTCCGCCCGAAAGGCGATTGGCCCGCGTCCGCGCTTACCTTGCCCGACCAAAAGCGCCTCGAGGTCGCGCGCGCCCTCGCGACTCGGCCGAAGCTATTGCTGCTCGATGAAGTGATGGCGGGCCTGCGTCCCACCGAATGCGACGAAATGGTCGCGCTGTTTCGCGAGATCAATCGACGGGAGGGACTCACCATCTTGCTCGTCGAGCACGTCATGCGGGCGATCATGGCGCTCGCGCACAGCGTCCTGGTGTTGCACCACGGCGAAGTCATTGCTCAGGACGCGCCGGCGCAGGTGGTGCGCAACCCCTCGGTGCTCGATTGTTATCTCGGCGAGGATACGGAGCTGTGAGGACGCTGCTCGAAGTCCGCGATCTCGATCTGTATTACGGCGACGCCCAGGCGCTGGCCGGCGTCTCGCTGGAAATACCCGACGGCAAGATCGTCGCCATTGTCGGCGCCAACGGCGCCGGCAAGACTTCCTTGATACGCGCCATCGCCGGCATCGAACGGCCCCGCGCGGGCAAGATTCGCTTCGCCGGACGCGAAATATCGGGTCTCGAATCGCATGAAATCTGTAATCTGGGAATCGGCCAAGTCGCCGAGGGACGGCAGATTTTTTCCAGTTTGACGGTGGCGGAGAACCTCAAGCTGGGCGCCGCACTGCCGCGCGCCCGCGCCAAATCGATGGAGACGATGGACGAAGTATTGGCCCTCTTTCCGCCGCTCCGAGAACGGCGAAAGCAGATCGCCGGCACGCTCTCCGGCGGCGAGCAACAGATGCTCGCCATCGGCCGCTGCCTGATGAGCCGCCCCGAGCTTATCATGTTCGACGAACCCTCTCTGGGACTCGCGCCCACCGTCGTGCGTGAAGTGCTGCGCGCGATTCGGGCGCTAAACGAGAATGGCATAACCATTCTCATGGTCGAACAAAACGTCGCCGTATCGCTCAAGCTCTCCGAGCGCGCCTACGTGCTGGAAACCGGCCGCATCGTGATGTCCGGCTCTGGGCGCGAGCTTCTAAACGATCTCCGGGTGCGGCAAGCATACCTCGGGTTGTAAAGTTTGCCGCGCAATCGGGCTGCGCTCTTCGCTCCGATGTTGGCAGTTTCCAGGCAGAGATCAGGAATGAAATTTCCAGCGTGGCAATTCTCCGCCCTGCTTTGTCGTCTGCGAAAACTCATGCGGGGCGGACCCGCGTCGGCGTAGTTTTCTGAGTGCAATCGCTTCGATCTGGCGAATTCTTTCGCGGGTGATGCCGAAAACCTTGCCGGTTTCTTCGAGCGTATAATTCATCTTTTCTCTGATGCCAAACCGCATGCGGATAATTTTTTCCTCGCGCGGGCTGAGCTTCTGTAGAATTCTGTGTATCTCTTCCCGGCACCGAATATCAATCAGCAGCGACTCCGGATCGGGCGTGCGCTCATCCTTGATCACGTCGCCCAAACAATTACCGGCATCATCGGCCAAAGGTGTCTCGAGAGAGACGGGTTCTTTGACTAGATTCAGAACCGTCTGCACCTTTGCCGCGGGTATCGCCATGTACGTGGCGATTTCCTCTTCGTTGGGTCTTCGGCCCAGTTGGCGGCCGAGGCTAGCGATGGTCTGATTTAGCCTATTTGTCAGCTCGACCATATGGACCGGAATTCGGATCGTGTGCGAATAATCCGCGATCGACCGGGTAACCGCCTGGCGGACCCACCAGCTGGCATACGTCGAGAATCGAAAACCAAGCTGGTAGTTGAATTTATCCACCGCTTTCATCAGGCCGACATTGCCTTCTTGGATGAGATCCAGATAAGACAGGCCGCGGCCGCAGTACTTCTTGGCGATGGCGGCGACCAAGCGCAGGTTAGCCTGAACAAAATCGTGCTTCGCGACAACAACTTGGGCTTTTTTTTCTCGGATCGTCCGCACTTTGCGCCCCAATTCCTGAATCGGCATGCCGATCGATTTTTCCAATGCTTGGATTTCCTTGCGGCGTCTCGGCTGCTTCCGGAATCTTTCTTCGAGGACCTTGGCCCGCTCGTAGATCTCTTGGTGTTCGTTAATGATATTTTCTATCTGCTGCTGGTTCAGCTCCAGAGCTTGAATCAGCGCAGCGATCTTTTTCTTCTGGCGGATGATCTTCGTGCCGAGGTGGCTTCGACGGGCGGCACTTGCTGATTTCTCCGAATGCGCCGCGCTGCGCTGAAAGCTTGCGGCCATGTATCGAAGTTTTCGAACTCCCGCACGAAAGCGCGCTTTCAGCACAAGTTCATCGCTAAAGTGCTCACCCGATGTCTCGACCGGAAGTTTGACAATGTCACGTATGCTCACCTGTCCGGCGGCAACTCTTCCGCCCAACTCGAGCGTCCAGCGCAGCGCCAGGAGTGATGAAAGAGCCTCCTCGGCGATCTCTTGCTCGCCTTCCCCGATCAGCTTCGCCAGTATGATTTCTTTTTCGCGGCTCAGAAGCGGAATCGACCGCACTTCCTGAAGATAACGAGCGATGGGATCGATTTTCGTAGCGACCAAGTCGCTCTCAACGGTGCTGTCCAGATCTTCAACTTCCAATACTTCTTCCGGCTCCGGATCGGCATCCTCAACAATTTCCGATGGCGGAAGATCGTCGGCCAACCAATCCGCGGCATGAAGATGCGCCGGGAGTTCGGTCTCCGGCGCATTCTCCGAGTCCGCTGGAACCAACGGGAATTCTCTCGGGCCTTTACAAGTATCTTCGCTCATCTTTTCACCTTGTTTCGTCAGCCGTCACGCTTTGGCGTGGGTGCGTCGAAACTCCGATCGACATCAGGTAGGCGACCGATCCGGAGACACGAGTCCAGCCATCCACAACGGATGTTCGCTCCGGAAAAACCGATGCTGGTCGTGTTTGCTGAATTTTGAGGGATGCTTATCAACCACCGTAAGTGGCTTGACTAACGTTGTCAAGTCTATTGTTGCAGCCGGCCCTTGACCTCAAGGCGAACCAGGTGCTACGCCATCTCCCAATGGGAACCCCAAGGAGGCAGGCATGAGAATCGTTATCTTTGGGCCGGCAAAGCGCGTGGGAGCGCTGGTGGGCGAAAGGATCATCGATCTGAACCGCGGCATGGCGCGTTATCTGCGCGAGCGCGGCGAAGCTAACGCTGATCAGCAAGCATCAGTGCGGTTGCCGTCGCGATTGCTCTCGTTGATCGAAACCGGCGCGGCGGGCCTGCAAGATGCCCAGCGCGTGACTGATCATTTCGCGAAGGCGGCGCCGGATGACGATCGCGGCGCAAACAAAGTAGTGAATAGCGTTAATGACGTAAAGCTCCATGCGCCCTGGCCGGAGCGGCGCATCGCCTGCGTCGGCGGTAACTACGCCGCTCATCTGATCGGCATGTGGGCCAATCGCCTGGGCAAAACCGACATCACCGTCGAGGAAGTCACGCGTGAAGCGAAGCAAGCCGGCCAATGGGGTTTTTGGAAAGTACCGGCCGAAGTCGCGGGGCCCGATGACATGATTCCCTTTCCGAAACGGGTCACCTATTTCGACTATGAAGGCGAAATCGCCATCGTGATCGGCAAACGCGGCAAGAATATTTCGGCGGACAAAATTCGCGACTATGTTTGGGGCGTCACATTGTTCCACGATTGGAGCATCCGCGACGGCGGCGGCACCGACCGGATGGTAAGCTACAACTTGCAGAAAAACTTCGACGGCGCTGTGTCGATGGGGCCCTGCATTGTCGCCGGCGAACTGGATCACCAGGACGTCGACGCCGAAACCCGCGTCAACGGCGTGGTGCGCCAGAGCTATAATACCAGAGAAATGATCTGGTCCTTCGGCGAAGTGCTGGAATATCTATCGCAGGATTTCACCTTCGTGCCGGGCGACGTCATCGCCGGCGGCACATCGGCCGGCACCGCCGCCGATAAATCGCGCCGCGCGCCCGACGGCAAACGGCCCCTCGATTTGTTTCTCAAAGTCGGCGACGTCGTCGAAGTATCGTCGTCGAAGATCGGCGGATTGTCGAACAAGATCGTCGCCAGCGATTAAACTAAAAAACTTGACCTTCTTGTCGCGCTCGCATTGCTTTTTTTGCGGGGCGCGGTGGTTTGACAGAGGGCGCGCTTCGATGTAGTTCTTGCAAGCGACCGGAAAACCTGCGCCATGTTCACCGCGAGCGCCAAAGGGATGCGACGATGGCAAATCCGCCGCCGAGATACAATTATTTCGGAGGTATGGCCATTACGACACTAGCCTTTTCTATAGTAGCAGCCTCATGGTTGTTTAGCTTTTCTGTTCTGGCGGCGGCGCCAAGCCAGAGCATTCTTAAAGCGAAAAAAGATGCCGAGGCCAAAGGTTATCTTTTTTACGAAAGCCGCGACGCGATCGTCGCCAAGGCTAAGCAGGAGGGAAAGCTTCGGGTCCTGGCCGAAATGGAACCGCCGAACATTAAAGCCTCCATCAAAGCGTTTGCCAAGAAATATCCCTTCATCAACCTCCACATCGAGGAGATTACCGGCACCGACGCGGCGCGGCGCAACATCCTCGAGATAAAGAGCGGCATGGCCAAAGACTGGGATATCCTCCACCTCTCCACCGATTTTTATAATGAGTACCTCCCTCATCTATGGAAGGTAGACATCCTGGGAATGGCGGAGCAGGGTGTTCTGCAGATTCCGCCGGCGATGGTCGACCCGAAGCAGCGCAACGTCGTCGGCTTCTACAGCCGCTTCCAGGTTACGGCGTACAATAAAAAACTCGTTGCCGCGGATAAGCTGCCCAAATTCTGGGACGACATCCTCAAGCCGGAATTCAAAGGCAAAAAATTCGCCGCCGACATCCGTCCGACTGAAATCGCCGCTTTGGTTCCCGCCTGGGGTCTGGAGAAAACTCTCGACTTTGCCCGCAAGGTCGCCGCGCAGGAACCCATCTGGGTACGCGGCGGCAGCCGAACCATAACGGCGATCATAGCCGGAGAAATTCCCATGATGATCGGGCCCAACTTTCACACCACCAAACGGGCCCAGGGAAAAGATGTCACGGGCAATCTGCAGTATGTCGCGCTGGAGCCCGTTCCCTTGCGGCTATCTCTCGAAGAAGCAGTGCAGGCCGGCGCCCAACACCCCAACGCGGCTCTTCTCTGGCTCGAATGGATGGCGAGCCCCGAAGCGCAGAAGCTGGCCGATGAACACGAGCCGTCAAGCTCGTCGCTCCATGTTCTCGGCGGCGCCGTCGAGCAAGAGCTGCGCGGCAAGAAACTTTCCGTTGTCAGCTGGGAGCACCATCAACATATGGAGCAATGGCAGGCCAAGGTCGTTGAGGCGTACGGATTTCCCAAGGCAGAAACAAGAAAATAGAAATAACCACAAAGGCCACATAGATTGTAGGTAGGGGCGGACCTGCGTGTCCGCCCTCCGAACTGCCCGGAGCCGGTGTCGTAGGGGGAGGATTTAACCGCAAAGAACAAGAAGATATCGGTTATCGCGGGTTCAAGCCGTTCAAAACGTTCAAGCCGTTAAAGCCGTTAAAGATTCCGAAAATCGATTTGAACGACTTGAACGGTTTGAACGATTTGAACATGTCCAATAAATTTTTGGGAGGAATATGCATGCCTCTTGAAGAGTCCAAGCACTGGCGCAAAGGGAATCGCCAGGCGTCATATTACGCGGACGACCTGAAACGCGCGAAAGAGGAAAAAGAACGGGACGCAGCCTATCCGAAGGCCGTCAAGCCGGAAGAAATGCCCTGGGAAGATAGTCCGCACGGGCGGCTCAAGCATCTCGCGCGCGAGGGTATAAACCCGCGGATCAAGGACATCGATATGTACATGCAAGAGCTGCCGCCGGGAGGCAGTTCCGGCAAACATCGCCATACGGCTGAGGAGTTGATGTTCATTCTCGAAGGGCGAGGCTACTCGCTTCATTGGGATGTCGAATTTGATCTCGATGAGGCTTACAAGTGGCATACCGCCGAAGCGCCCAAACGGTTCGATTGGGAAGAAGGAGATCTCGTTTATATTCCGGTGAACACCGTGCATCAACATTTCAATAGCGATCCGGACAAGCCGGCGCGCTTCATTTCAGCCAGCAACCGGATCTATAAGACGCTAGGATGGGGCGACGTCGAGGAGCTTGAAGAAGCTCCGCCGTTTGAAAAAAAATCAGGACTTTAAAATCACGGAGTCATCCCGATGGAAAACCAAATCTATGACGAAGAACGTTGCTTCGTTCGGGGCATCGGCAGCAAAGGCTACAACCTCAAGCACGAATTGGAGCGGCTAAGAAGCATGCCGCGGGTGATCAAAGGTTCGAGTCTTCCCTGGCGCAGCGGGCCCCAGGTATGGCACAAGAATATGATGAATCCGGGGCATGGTTTGATTCAAAGCTTACACTGTTCGCAGGAGGAATTGGCGCCCGGCGGGCGATCGCAGAAACATGGCCATCAAAACCCCGCGCTGCTCTACGTCCTGGAGGGTGAGGGTTATGACATCCATGACGGAACGCGCTACGACTGGAGCGCCGGTGATCTCGTGCTCGTCACGCCGGGCTGCGTGCATCAACATTTCAATGCCTTGGAAGATCGTCCAGCGCGGGTGTTGATCATCAAAGCCAAGCCGTTGTACATCTTCATGGGACTTATTCAGCAAGGCTTTGTCGAGAAAGCGCCTAAGCAAGCGATGCCTGGTTGGGAAGACTTTAAGCCGCTGCACGGCTCCTTTCTTGAGGAGCGTGAAAAAAATCAAAAATGACGTGACGTGGTGCATGCCATGAAGTTCGACATTCTGGTCCTCGAGGCCTACGGCTTTCCCAAGGAGGAAATTCGCTGAAAATCAATTCCGGTATGCAAATTTGCGAAGCTAAAATCGTTGAGCCTTACCGGTTGGTCAAACCAGAAGAGAAGTAGGTCACTATGGCTAAGACAGAAACTGTTGCTCGATCGCTGGGATGGCCCGCATGGACCGGGGTGAACACGCTGCGCAAACATGCTCTCGCTTTCGGCATCACTGCGCTGCTGCTCTGGGTCGTCGCGGCGCCGATCATCATGTTGGTGCTCTCCAGCCTGCGCGAGGGAAACTTCATCACTCCCGGCGCCTTTACGCTGGGCAACTATCGAACCGTCTACCTGAACCAACTAACCTATCCGGCGTTGCTCAACACGTTGATCTACGCCACCGCCGTAAGCGCCATCAGCCTGACGTTCGCCACGATCTTTGCCTGGCTCGTCGAACGCACCGATATGCCCGGGACAAATTGGGCTTGGACCATGATGCTGCTGCCGCTGGCGATGCCCGGCATTTTGCGCTCCATGTCGTGGATTCTACTTCTCAGCCCGCGCAGCGGCATCATCAATATTTACCTGCGCGACTACTTGAGCTTGTTCGGCGTGCAACTAGAAACGGGACCGTTTAATATTTTTACGCTCCCTGGGATGATTTTCGTGGAGGGCATGAGCGGCAGCACGACGCTCTTCCTTTTGATGGTCGGGGCTTTTCGGCTGATGGACCCATCGATGGAGGAAGCCGCCAAGATTTCCGGAGCTCGGACTTTGACCACCCTGAGGCGCGTGACCCTGGGCTTGATGCTGCCGGCGGTGCTGGCGGCGGCGATGTACGCCTTCCTCGGCAACCTCGATGACTTCGAGACTCCCCTGCTCATCGGCCTTCAGGCGGGAATCTATCTCTTGCCGACCTTGATCTATTTCACGGCCTATGTCAGTCCCAGCTACGGATTAGCCACGGCATATTCGTCGATCTTCATTATTTTTACCATCGTCATGGTGTGGATCTATTACCGGGTGGTCATCCGGCGCTCCGACCGGTACGCTTCCATAACCGGCAAAGGCTACCGGCCGCGCCGCCTCGCCCTCGGCAAGTGGCGTTGGCTTGGATTGGGGTTGTTTATCGGTTTTTTCACGCTTAACATCATAATGCCATTCTTGACTCTCCTCTGGGCTTCCTTGCTACCCAGCTATATGGTGCCAACCCGGGCTGCGCTCCAATACGTGTCTCTCGACAATTTTGCCACCCTGATCAACGAGCCCTCGATCATCAACTCCACCGTTAACACCGTCATTCTCGGAGTGGTCACGGCGACCGGCACCATGGCGCTTGCCTATATGGTCTCCTGGCTGATCGTGCGACTGAAAGTCAAGGGAGGTGTCTTCCTGGACGGCCTCGCTTTCATTCCCCATGCAATCCCGACGGTCTCAATCGCTCTGGCCTTGATCGTGTTATATCTCCATCCGGCGGTGAGATGGATACCGATCTACGGCACCATCTGGATCATGATGTTGGCGCTCATTACCCGCTACATCGCCTTTGCTTCCAGGACGGCCAATTCGGCCATGACGCA
>DASWHT010000327.1:0-12612 GCA_036398075.1 Binatia bacterium
CATCACCGGTCAGTTTACCAGCGGCGGCACCCAGCCGCTTTTCAGAGTCGCTCTGGCTGACTTCGCCAGTCCCGAAGGCTTGACCCATTTGGGCAACTCGCTGTTTCTCGAATCGCAACAGTCCGGGCCTCGGTTAATCGGCGCGCCGGATAGCGGCAGCTTTGGCACGGTGTTATCCGGCTCGCTCGAACTCTCGACCGTGGATCTGGCCACTGAATTCGTCAAGATGGTCACCACCCAGAGGGCCTTCCAGGCTTCCTCGCGTACGATCACGGTAACCGACACGCTTTTGGAGGAAGTGTCGAACCTGAAGCGTTAATTGTAACCTGGTTTTTTCATAGCCTTGAAATCATAGCGGGCGGGAACAGTGCCAATTCCTGCTCGCTATGATCAACGGATTGATAGAAGTCCTTCCGATGGTTCCAAATTGCGAACTCCTTTCCTGATTCCGCGTCGCCTTTATTCGAAGCGTTCAGTTGGTCTCTAAAGGCTAGCTTCGCCTTTCCGATAACTTAAGTTGTAACTGCGATATTTCCGCCCCTCCGAGTAAACGACGCATTGGCAGCTTTGGGGGTGAATCGAAGCAGTAAGGAGATTACGGATGTTCGATCCAGAGATGGAAGTCTTGGTTGTCGACGACGCAAGGGCGATGCGCCACACACCGTTCGACGCTCAGACGCCGCACGGAAAGCTCAACAAATTTTTTCCTTAACCGCGGAGCGCCCAGCCTTGATCTGTATCGCCGTCATAACCGTTTCGCTGACCTTAGCCCTCCTGTTAGGACCGCGGCTTCGCCGGCAGCAGTCGCACCCCTGGATGTTTATCCAAGTTGTCCGCCGACGGAGAGGGCTTAGGTGAGCGGGACGGGCGCCATCAAAGAAGGTAGCGATGTGGGATCTCCGCTCAGGGCCTCGGCGGTGCTGCGCTTCGCGATACCGTCCACACCGGCGGCATTGAGCGCGGCGGTGCGGCTTGTTCGTGTCACTATGGAGTGGATGGCGTTTGAACAAGACTGGGTTTTCCGCGCCGAGCTGTGTTTGCACGAGGCGCTGCTAAACGCCCACTTTCACGGCAACGAGGCCGACTCTAAACGCGAGATTCGCGTCGGCTGCTCGCTCGCGCCGGGTAGGGTGGAAATGGATGTCGAAGATGAGGGCAAAGGCTATGACGCACGCCATGGCTCGAGTTCTCCGCTGAAGGGCAACCCCCATGGCCGGGGATTGTATCTGATCAGCCAATTCATGAATTCAGTCGCAATCGAGGGCGACGGCAAACGCATCGTCATGTCTCTAAACAAGGAGTGAAGTAATGAATATCAGCGTCAGAGAAGGATCCAGTAATACGACCGTCTCCCTCAAGGGGCGGTTCGATTTTCAGGCGCACATGGAATTTCGCAGAACTGTGGAGGGCCTGCTGCGCGCGGGCCATTCCGAGCTGACCCTGGATTTGTCAGAGGTGAGCTTTATCGATAGCTCGGCTCTAGGGATGCTCCTCCTGGCCCGCGAAAATTGCGAAAAAGCCGGCGGTGCCGTGGTGCTCGACCGGCCCCAGGAGTACGTCGAGAAGGTTCTGAGGCTTTGCCACTTCGACCAGCTTTTCCAGGTGACCCACTAGGCCGCCTTCGGCGCAGCGAGGCATTGCGTGCGAGCCGCAGTTTTGTCCCCTAACGTCAACACCATTCGCGCCCCTCGGGTGCTGGTGGTGGATGACAACGACGATAAGCGTTTTCTGCTGCGCAGCATTCTCGACAAAAACTTTATCGTTCTCGAAGCTGGCGACGGCGCCAGCGCCCTTGCCGCCATCGACGCGGCGCTGCCGGACGTCGTGCTCTTGGACGTCTTGATGCCGGAGCTCGATGGCTTCGAAGTTTGCCGCAGGATGAAAGCCAATTCGCGCACCGCAGAGATCCCGGTGCTTTTCGTCTCTGTCCTCGACCCCGATCAGCATGTAGTGGAAGGCTTGGAGCTGGGCGGCGAAGACTTCATCAGTTGGCCGGTGAATGCCTCGGAATTGGTGGCGCGCATCCATGCCCGCATCCGCTCCTACCGTCCGCTGAGCGAGCTGCGCAGCGTCGTTGAAGAACAGTCGCGCCGGTTGGAAGAAGAACGCCGCCGCGAAGCGGCACGGGAGTTCGAGCTCGAGCAAGCGCGCGCGGTACAGCAACGGTTTGTCACCAACCTCTTTCCGCATGGTCGCGGGCTGAAGTTTGCCCACCGCTATCGTCCCAGTCAGATGGTGGGTGGCGATATGTTCGACGTAGTCGCGGTGGGTAATGATGAGATCGCTATCATGATGGCCGACGTTTCGGGCCATGGTCTGCCCGCGGCGCTCTTGACCAGCGTCGCCAAGGTTTTATTTCGCACTGGCGCGGAGCGCTGCGCCGAGCCGGGGCCCCTGCTGCGCTGGCTGAACCGGCAGATTTCTTCGTATCTTGCCACCGGCGAATTTCTCACGGTTTTTCTCGGTTTATGGAACGCGAAGTCGCAGAAATTTTCCTATGCCGGCGCCGGCCACCCACCGGCCATGCTGCTCACCCACGGTAGCCGAACGGTGGAACGTCTCTGTGTGAGCCCGGGTATTGTGGGAGTGATGCCTGACGGCGAGTTTTCGGTAGCGTCTATCCAGCTCAGCGCCGGCCAGAGGATCGTTTGCTACACCGACGGCATCACTGAGGCGATGAACGACCAAGAAGAGCTTTTGGGCGAGGACCGTTTGGCCGGAATCTGCGCCGGGTTCTGCAACGTGCCGATCGCAACACTAGTGGAAAACGCATTTCGTGAAATCGATCAGTTCATGGCCGATGCACCACAACGGGACGACCAAGCCATGCTGGTTCTTGAAGTCGCGCCATCGGCGCCGAGCTCCATTGATTCGGCGGCCGTAAACCTCTCGTTATTTTAAACATCGTAATATCTGTTCGCGGGTATAAACGGCCCCAGGGAACTCTCCAAGTTTGTTGACCCCGCCATAGTCCCCGTCAATATCTTGGCACTATAGGCAAGCCAATGCCGAATGCCTCGGTTGGGAACCGAAATCATTCAGGAAAATTGCGTGGCACAGTTCTTGGGTCTAGAACCAACAGCCTGAAATGCAATCGATTGGACGGGCTTCCCACCCCTTTGGGTGAATCATAGGAAGCCATGTCACTCTGCGGACGGGCACTTAAGGATTGAAATCGGAACCGATGAGGTTGAAAGAGATCAATTAACATAAGCGTGGATCGATCATGTCAAATCAAAAATTCCGAGCGCTCATTATCGACGACAGTCCGACGGACCAGCAAACTCTTTCCCATTTGCTGACCAAGCGGCTGAACTGCCAGATCGAGACGGCCAACGACGGTCTGGAGGGCATCGACAAACTTTCGCGCCAACGTTTTTCAGTGGTGTTCCTGGATATGCTGATGCCACTGATGAATGGCGACGAAGTGTTGAAAGAGATTCGGGGTTACCCGGCGACCGCCGACCTTCCCGTCGTAATTTGTAGCAGCCAAGCCGACCCGAAGTTGGTTAAATCGGTAGTCAAGCTAGGTATCTTCGACTATGTCCTGAAGCCTTACAATAAGGAAGGTGTCATGCGGCTCGTGGCGACTTTTGAGCGCTTGAAAGCGCACGCGGAGGAATCCACGAGCGATGACACGCCGGCGGAAAACGGGCGCCCGGTGCTTCTGGTCGCTGACGCGGACAATAATTTCCGTCACTTTGTGGCCACGACGCTGAGCGAAAAATTTAACGTGATTCAAGCCGGGAGCGGAGCATTGGCAGTGAGCCTGGTATTGAAGCAACGACCGCAAGTGCTCTTGGCAGGGCCGGAACTGGGCATTCTCGGCCGAGACAAATTGATCCAAAAACTGCGCGCGTCGAAAGCAACGGACGGTCTCAAAATCTTTGCGGTCGACGGCGATAATAAACAAAAAGGCGGCTTCGATTCAAAATTATTTGAAGGGACTGTTTCTCGTACCTACATTCCGGAAGTGTTTCTCAAGGCCATCGACCAAATACTGGTCGCGCCGGCGGTGCGCGGTCCTAAGGGATTGAGCGTGGTCGAGCAATTGAAGCCGGCTCTGGTGTCAGCGACCGAACAAGTCTTCGGCATGATGATGGCCGTGGAAGTTTCAGAGACCGCAGAGCCCACGACCTTTGCGCCGGACGCCCAAGCGCTCGTGGGAACGATTTCGCTTAGTAGTTATTCGGAAGAAAAGAAGCTCACGATCATGTTCGGCTGCGACAAGGCGTGCGCCGCGGTGTTGGCGACGAAAATGGTGGGCGAAAAGAAACAGGTGGACGGCGAAGAGCCGACGCAACGAGCCTTGGCGGAAGTCATGAGTATAACCGGCGGACGAATCGAGAATACCCTGGACGAGCAGGGCCGGACATATTTGCTCGGCTCGCCCCGCGTGGAAGAGCGCCAGGGAATCGATATCTCATCTCCCGGGGCTTCACTAACCCACTTCGTTGGGGAAGGAGGATTGCGATTTTGCATTGCCATGTCTGCGTCTCCATGCCCCAGTCTAAAGGTTGCCAAAACTGATCTCAAGGAAGGCTGGGTGCTCGCGCAAGACGTGCTCGTCGCAAACGCCGAACCGGTACTGAAAGGAACGCAACTTAGCGCTGAAACGCTGAGCCAAGTACAAAGCGTCGGTCCCGAGGAGATTGAAATCTTTGAACCCGTCTAAGGGAAACGCCACTGCAAAGATGGATATTGACTTCATGCGTAACGTGCTGATCTATTTCAACGCACAAACGATCGTCCGCGGTTGGAAGTGTCGCTGTATTGCCATCGGCAAAAAGAGGACCGAGGAACGCAAAATAGCGGACATTAGGCCGCTGGAATGCGAAAGCGCGCCCTGTTTGGCGCGTTAGAGCAATTTTTCGCAAGCTCGCCCCTGTTTCCCAATCACGTGCATTCGCGGATGTGCTCTATTTGCGCGAATTGCTCAAGCTTTTCCACCCATGCCCGATCTAACCGTAGAGGACTACACCGCCGTTGGGAACAACCTCGTCTGCGGGCGAGCTTCAAGGCGGAAAAATAGAGGCGCAGCAGTTTTGGAGCCATCGATCTATGGAGCAACCGAACGCAAAGCCGACAGCTCTAGTGGTGAATGACGATCCTGCCCAACTTCATCTGGCTTCCAGCATTCTCACGCGGGACGGTTATAATGTGATCCCCTGTATCGGCGCGGAACCGGCGCTTGCCCTTCTAGCGGAACATGCTGCCGTCGACCTGATTGTAACGGACCTCTATATGCCCGGCATCGACGGGTGGCGCTTTTGCCGCTTGCTGCGCTCCGACGCTTACCGTGAATTCAACATGGTTCCGATACTGGTGGTGTCGGCAACGTTTTCCGGCGCCGATGCCGAGGAGATTACCGCGCAATTGGGCGCCGATGCTTTTTTATCGGCTCCCTACGGACCCTCCGTCTTGCGGCAAATAGCCCGCGATCTGATAGGCAACGTCAAGCCTAAGTTCATGACTCAAGTGCTGGTGGTGGAACCGAACCTGAAAGACGCCGAAGCGCTGCTCAACATATTTAAAGTCAACGGTTATGCGGCAACCCATGCCGCTTCGGGCGCGGAAGCGCTTGCGCGTTTTCGCAGCAAGCGCCCGCAAATTGTTATTTTGGAGTATGAGCTGCCCGATATGAGCGGAGCGCGGCTGCTCGAGGCGATCAAAAAGCCGGGCTCGGCGGTAGTGGCGATCGTCACGACCGGCCACGCCTCCGCCAACGACGTCCTGGAGCTCATCCGTAAAGGCGCGGACAGCTACCTGCCGAAACCAATCCTGCCGGAGTATTTGCTGCATCTGTGCGAGACGGCGTCGCGCCAGCGCGCGCTGCTGCGCGTGGAAGAGTTGTTAGAACTGCGCACGCGCAAGCTCAGAGACAGCGAAGTGCGATATCGTAACCTGTTTGAAAGCGCCGCAGTCAGCATCGTGACCTATGCTTTGAGCGGCACGGTCGTTGCGATGAACCGCGCCCTGGAGGATTTGTCGGGGCGCTCGCAAGACGACGTCGTTGGCAAATCCTGTAGCCAGTTCCTGACCCCGGCTTCGTACTCCAAGGCCGACGAAGAGCAACGCCGCGCGCGCATACAAAGGATACGGTCCTGGTCGCATGAAATCGAGTTGATGCGGCCGGATGGTAGAATCGTGCCGGTGGAGGCGCAGTATCGTTTCCTGCGCGGCCGCGACGACCAACCCGCCGTCATCATGGCGATGTATCGCGACCTCACGGCGAAAAAAAAATTACAACAGCAAAGAGCGGAGTTCTCCGCCATGCTGGCCCATGACATCCGAAATCCGGTGGGTCTCATCCTCTCCTGCAGCGAGCTTCTACAGGGCGAGACCACGGAACCCGAACTGGCGAAAAAATGTCACCGGCGCATTTTGAGCGACGCCCGGCTGTTGCAGTCGTTGGTGAACAACTACCTTGACGCGTCCATCATCGAGGCCGGTCAACTAACGCTTAACAAGCGACGGTTCGAGCTGCGCGAGTTGTTGCAGCGCCTGGTTGAGCGGTTCGATGGCGAAGTACAGACGCGCTCGATTCGCCTTGAAGCCGACCAGGCATCCGGCGAGATGCTCGACGGAGACGAGCTGGCGTTGGAGCGGGTTTTATTGAATCTAATGCAAAACGCTTTCAAGTTTACCCCCGATGGCGGGCGCATCGCCCTGACCGTTGAGCGGCGAAATGCCGAGACGGTGATCTCCGTGCGCGATAGCGGACCGGGAATCGAACCCGAAAAACTCCCTCACCTGTTTCAAAAGTTTCAGCGCATGGAAATCGGCGAGCGCCAAGAAGGGGTGGGCTTGGGTCTTTATATCGTTAAAAAATTGGTCGCCGCACATGGCGGCCGCGTTGAAGTCGACAGCGTTGTCGGTAGAGGAAGCCGTTTTTCGGTTATTCTTCCCGTCAAGGATCCCGTACAGCAGTCTTAGTCGATCAGGCGCCAAGCGTTTCGTTTGGTAATGAGAAAAAACACGGAGGAAGGGGTCGTGGAACAAAGCGCCGTGGAAAAAGAAATCAGCGAAAAGGCCAAGGAATGGATCGAGGAATACGGCGAGGATTTTCTCGTCGACTTGATTGACGTGTATCTGGAAGATACGCCCAACCGCATAGCGCAAATGCGCGAGTCCGTTGACGGCGGTGATACCGACACCCTGATTCGCGAGGCCCATACCTTAAAGTCGAGCAGCGCGAATGTCGGCGCGATGCGGCTGTCGGCTCTGGCCAAGCAAATGGAAATCGTCTGGCAGAGCGGCAATTTCGCACGAATGGCCGACGACGTGCAGCGATTCGAGGACGAGTTTATCCAGGTGAAGGCGGCGCTGGAAGCGTTAAAAAGCTCCCCTGCGGAATTTGCCAGTCAAGAACGCTAGCCGTGGCGTATCGAGGGACGGAGAAATTATTTGAGACTTCATGCCGCCGATGAGTGGCAGCAGGAGTCACGATCGGCTGCTCTACTGACTTTCCGCCCCGGGCCCGAAGACCGAAGATGAATACGAAAATACTCATCGCCGACGATGACGCAACGACGCGGATGTTGTTGCGTACGACTCTCGAGAAACTCGGCTATCAAGTCGAGATCGCTTGCGACGGCGGCCAGGCGTGGTCTGCTTTGGAGGCGCCCGGGGCTGCGAATCTGGCGATTCTCGATTGGCTAATGCCGGGGGTGACCGGCCCGGACATCTGTCGCAAACTGCGCGGGCGCAAGAACGGGCCTTACGTCTATGTGATTTTGCTTACAGCGATGGACAAGTTGAACGATCTGGTCCAGGGCATAGAGGCCGGCGCCGATGACTATATTACCAAACCGTTTAACTCGCAGGAACTAAAAGCGCGCCTGCGCGCGGGGCGGCGCATCCTCGACTTGCAGCATGAATTATTGGCTGCGCAGACCGAGCTCGAGATTCGCGCAACCCATGACGGTTTGACCGGACTTTGGAATCACGGGGCGATAATCGAACGATTGGTCGGCGAACTCGACCGCGCTACGCGTGAAAAGACGCCCGTGGGGGTGATTCTTTTCGATCTAGATCACTTCAAACAGGTCAACGATACCTACGGCCACAGCGTGGGTGATCAGGTGTTGCGAGAGTCAGCTCACCGGATAAATGCGGTCCTACGGCCCTACGATGTGGTCGGCCGCTACGGCGGCGAGGAGTTTCTCACTGTGGCGCCTGGCTGCAACCTACGGTCGACTGCGGAGATAGCGGAACGAGTCCGCAAGGCGCTGAGCGCCACGCCGGTGGTTACCCCGGCGGGTCAGTTGCTCATTACCGCCAGCGCCGGCGTTAGCGCGGCTACGGTTGAAAACACGCGAGAGGCCAGCGCGCTGATAGACGACGCCGACCGGGCGCTTTATCGCGCCAAGGAGTTGGGGAGAAATCGGATCGAATGCGACGGCAAAGTAACATCCCTTACCGCCGCGCGCGCAGCTTCGGAGTGACAGAGTTGGAAACTAGCGAGCCGACAAACTCAGACCAGATCAAGCAGTGGGCTTAGACCACTGCGGGTTAGGCGCTGCAAAATGAGCCGCATACATCTCAACATTCGCCAAAAACTGATGACTTTGACGATTTGCCTGGTCGTCCTGGTTGTCATCGCCATCGCGCTCTTCTCGGTGTTCGTGGGCCGCGAGAAAGTCATGGAGACTTTCGAAGAGCAAAGCCGGGGGATGGCGCAAATCTTGGCCGACGGCTTGGTCCAGGACCTCTATTTTCGAAACATCGAAGCGCTGGGTGATCGCATCAAGGTCACTCTCGCCCAACCGAGCGTCAGGTACCTGCGGCTCTTTGATAGCGCGGGGCAACCCGTGCAGGCGGTCGACAAAGCAAATAAGAGCAAAACTATCGGCGCTGCGATCCGTCTGCCGAGCGAGGCGTTGACGGGCGGGTGGAAGTCGACTTTCGAGGGAACTCTTCTGCGGGTCGACGGTCCGGTACGGCTCAAAAATTCTACTATTGCGGGTTACCTCAGCATTGGGTTTTCAAGCCACTCGATGGGTGAGGTGATGTGGAAATTGTTCCGAGAAAGCGCTGCCGTGACGTTATTGCTACTTATCATTGGTTGTTCAGGCGCCTATTTGACCGCAAGAAATTTCACTCATCCCATCGTCGCCATCATGTCGACGGCGCGACAAATAGAGGCGGGTAATCTCTCGGCGCGGGCGCCGGATGTCCGGCGCGATGAATTCGGCAGGCTTGGCGAGGCGATCAATTCTATGGCGGCGGCGATTTGCAATAGCCGGGCAGAAGTCGTCACCCTCAACAACGAACTTGAACAGCGAGTAACGGAACGAACAGCCCAATTCGAAAGCGCCAATCGGTCGCTCCAGTTGAGCGAGGCGCGCAAACGGGCGGTCGTCGACACGGCCTTGGATTGTGTCGTCACCATCGATCACCAGGGTAAGATCATTGAGTTCAACCGGAGCGCCGAGGAGACCTTCGGTTATGCCAGGTCCGAAGCCTTGGGCAAGGTGATGGCGGATTTGATTATCCCGCCGGATTTGCGTGACTCCCACGGACGCGGGTTTGCTCATTACCTCGCGACGCGCGAGGCGACCGTCCTCGGCAAGCGCATCGAGATCAACGCCATGCGCGCCGACGGCACGGAGTTTCCGGTCGAACTCTCAATCACGGCGGTTGAAACCGATCATGAGCCCTTCTTTACCGCGTTCCTGCGCGACATAACCGAGCGCAAATCCAATGAGGAAGCGCTGGTTGAGGCTGAACAGAAGCAACGCCAGCTGATGGAAACCGTCAAAGCCATCGTTTGGGAGGCGGATGCGCAAACCCGGCGATTTTCCTTCGTCAGCCAGGCGGCGGAAGAGATACTAGGTTACCCGGTTGAGGATTGGCTGGAGAAACCCGACTTCTGGGTAAAACTCATTCATCCGGATGACCGGGAACACGCCAGCGCATACTGCCAAGCATCGACGGCGGAAGGAAAAGATCATGAGTTTGAATACCGGGCTATGGCAGCAGATGGCCGAATGGTCGGCCTGCGCGATCTCGTGCGGGTCATTAAAGACGAAAATGGCATTCCGCGGCGCCTGCGCGGCGTGATGGTGGAAATCAGCGAGCGCATGCACGCCGAAGACGCGCTTCGAAACAGCGTCAGGAACCTGGAAATGCTGCAGAGGTTCAGCCGGACCATTCTGGCTGAGGAGGATGCCAAAACCGGGCTGGAGAAAATCCTTCACCGCTATGTCCCGGAGGCAGGTTTCGACATTGGAACTATTCTTTTGACCGAGCCGGACGGCGCGGTCATTGACACCCTGGCTGCCTGCGGTTACCGCGACCCCAACCGCGTCCAAAGAAAATCAACCGGGCGGCCGAATCGACGCGGCATGCATTTTGACGGCCCTAAGGTCGTCGAGAACTTGCAGAAAGAGGATGGCTTTCAAACATTGAAAGAGGAGGGCGTGAATACTCTCCTCATTGTTCCGATTCTTATCGGTGATCAAGTTATGGGGATCTTGCAGCTTGGAGCGCGTCAGCCGCGACGGATTCTTCCCGCAGAGGTAAGTCTGGCAGAGAGCGTCGCTCATCAATTTGGCATCGCCATTCAAAAAGCCAGGCTGACGCAGGAGATCAGGGGAAACCTGCGACGTTTGGAGGGATTGCATGAGTTGAATACGGCGATAGCCTCGACCCTCGATTTTGACTCAGTCGTAAATAATTTTCTGGATAACGTCGAGAAGTTGTTTCCTGACCTGACGACGACCCTCCGTGTCCGTGATCGAGAAACAGGGCTACTGGCCCCGGTCGCTTGCCGAAATATGGATGCGAGGGCTTGGACAGAAATCGATCCGAAGATCGGCGATGGCAATGAGCTAGCCGTGGCGCTGGGGATTGGCCCGATCGTCATTGCAGACTGCCGCAATGACCCGAGGATACGCAATCCTGAGTTCATCCATAACAATCAATTGGTTTCCTATGTCGGCGTGCCCCTTCGCGTCGGCAATGAGCTGCTCGGCACCATCGGATTTTTTACCAAACAAGAGCGCGTATTTAGCACTGCCGAGATAGATTTCTTCGCTACATTGGGCAGTCAGGCAGCTATGGCGATACACAACGCGCGGCTGTACGAGCAAAGTCTCAGGCAAGCAGAAGAACTTGCCCGATCGAAGGAGGTGGCGGAAGCGGCGACCCGTGCGAAGAGTGAATTTTTGGCGAATATGAGTCACGAGATCCGTACCCCGATGAACGCCGTGATAGGGATGACGGGATTGTTGTTGGATTCGGAGTTGGGGGCGGAACAGCGCGAATGCGCCGAGACGATCCGCAAGAGCGGAGACGCCCTGTTGGAGCTGATCAACGACATTCTGGATTTTTCCAAGATCGAATCGGGGCACCTGGATGTCGAACAGGTGCCGTTCGAAATCACGCATTGCGTCGAAGACGCGATGGACTTGGTGGCTCCGCGGGCCGCTGAGAAAGGGCTGGAGCTGATCTACTCGGTAAATGCCGGCGCGCCCTGGGGAGTGATTGGCGATCTGGCGCGGGTGCGCCAGGTCATTGTTAATCTGACGACTAACGCCGTCAAGTTTACGGCCCAGGGCACGGTACTGGTGGAGGTCAAGAGCGGGGGGCAACGAAGCGACGGCCAGGTCGAATTATTGTTCTCGATAAAGGACTCGGGCATCGGCATTCCAGCCGGCGGCATGGATCGTTTGTTCAAGTCGTTCAGCCAAGTCGATAGTTCGACCACGCGTCTATATGGCGGGACGGGGTTGGGATTGGCGATATGCAAGCAGCTCGTGGAGTTGATGGGAGGAAAAATTTGGGCGGAGAGCGATTTGGGCAAAGGCTCGACGTTCTATTTCACCATTGTCGGTAAACAAGCCGAGCCGCGAAAGGAGACGGAAAGGCGCGCCGAGCTTGACGGCAAGCGAGTGCTTTCGGTGGACGACCAGGAAGTGAACCGAACGATTGTGGCGCGCCAACTGCAAGCGCAAGGCATGCAGGTCGAGAGCGCGGCATCGGGAGTAGAGGCGCTGGCATATCTCCGGGACGGAGAGCGTTTTGACGTCATCGTTTTGGATATGCAGATGCCGGAGATGGACGGGGTGGAGTTGGCGGCGAAGATTCGTGAATTGACGAATTGTAAAGCGACACCGTTGGTTATGTTGACCTCCATGGGGCGCCATGAAATCCGCAGCGATCTTTTCGCCGGACTCCTCACAAAGCCGGTCAAAGCATGGCAGCTGTTCGACGCCTTGTCGAAAGTGCTGGGCAGAAGGGTTGCGCAATCTCCAATTGCCCGGAAAGGTATCGAAAAAGACATGGCGAAGCGTCATCCGCTGAGGATTTTATTGGCGGAGGACAACGTGGTGAACCAGAAGGTGGCATTGAAGATTTTAGATCGGATGGGGTATCGGGCCGATGTGGCGTCCAATGGCTCGGAGGCGGTGGCGGCAGTGGAACGCCAGACCTACGATGTCGTGTTGATGGATGTGCAGATGCCCCAGATGGACGGCGTGGAGGCCACGACAAGAATCCGGGAGCAGCGAGGAGAAAACCGCCCGCGGATTATCGCGCTGACGGCCAATGCGCTGGAGGGCGACAAGCAAAAATATCTGGGAGTGGGCATGGACGACTATCTGAGCA
>DASWHT010000328.1:0-7293 GCA_036398075.1 Binatia bacterium
AATCTCAGCGGGTTGTCCCAGAAAATCTTGCGCTTCAGCTCATCGCTCACGTCTTTGCGATTGATCAAATTCGGGATGTCCTGGCTGAAGTCGCGCTGGTCGCGCTCGTGGGGATAGTCCGATGCCCAGATGAGCGCATTGTCATTCGCCACCTTGGCGGCGAGCGGCAGCGCCGATTCTTCGACTTCCACGGCGAAGTAGATATTGCCCTTCTTTACGTATTCGCTTGGCTTGAGCTTGCAGCGCGGCGAGTAGTGGCCTTTGCGCTCCTGTTCCTCGTCCATGCGGTCCATCATGTACGGCACCCAACCGACGCCGCATTCGATGCAGCCGAATTTGAAACTGGGAAATAGCTCGAACACGCCTTCGAACATCATGGCGACGAATTGGCGAATCTGCGCGAAGGGATGTTCTAAAGTATGTCCGATGGTAAAGTTGTTGACCATGTCCAGACCGAGGGACGGCATGCTGAGCCCGCCGTGCGTAGAAACCGGCACGTCGAGTTTCTGCGCTTCGTCCCAGAGCGGATAGAACTCAGGCCCGCTGTAAAGCCTTCCCGCCGGCGCCACCGCTGGCAGCACGGCTCCGACCATACCTAATTCATTAACTGCGCGGCGCAGTTCTTTCACGGCTTCGCCAATGTCTTGAATCGGCAGGAGCGCGACGCCCACCAGTCGCGGGCTGACTTTCATGAACTTGTTATAAAGCCAGTCGTTATAGGCGCGCGCCATGCAGATCGCCCAATCTTTGTCTTGAATCGCGCCGTGGGTGAGACCCTGCGTCGGGTAAAGAACGGTCAACTCGATTTTATTTTTATCGAGAAAGTCGAGCCAATGGTTGGCCTTGGGTCCGCCGCCGCCGCCGGCCCAGCCGCCCTTCTGGCGGAGCGATCGAAGATAACCGTCCATCGTGAGACCCGGCCAGAAGGAATAGCTCTGGTGCCATTCCAAATCCTTATAGGGCGGGCCGATGAATTCGCGAAGTTCGCTGTCCAGTTCCATGACATGCCCATCGGCGTCGATGATTCGGTAATCTGACATTGGCAGAACCTCCTGTGTTACTTTCGATAACTTAAACCATCAGGTCAAGTGTAGTCTGGTAGTTTGAATTCACGTATTTCTGGTGTTCTCGGTGAACAGTTCTTCCACCGTCAACGGCCGCGCCAGCATGCCCTGCTGTTGGGCGAATGTGATCATGCTTTCGAGATCGTGATAGTTGTCTTTGAGTCCCTGGTAAAAAGGATGCTTGCCGAAAAATTGTTTTTCTTCTTCAAGGTACGAGCGGCCCCAAGCGAAGCTCAACCGATGGGGCTGCTGCATGAATTCATCATAGGCCCGCCGAGAGCCCATGAAGGCTTCGTAAAGGCTTGTCGCGACCCAAGGGTGGTTCTTCAAGATATCGGTCTTAACGATGATCGGATGCATGATCGGGAAGATTTTCGTGCTCTTGTAATAGCGCCGCTCCTCGTTTGCGAATTCCGGGTAGAGCCGCTCAAGGGTTCCTTTTCCCTGTATCCACGCTTCGGGCAGGTCGGGCTCGGCTTCGGCGTCGACTTTTCCGGCGAGCAACAAATCTTCCAGGCGCCATTTTCCTTCGACCTGTTCGATTTTGATGGACGGCGGAAGTTTGCAGCCAACCGGCTCTTTGTTGGTGACGACCCAAGTGACGTCGGTCACGGGCAGGCCATAGGTGTTATGAAACATTCCCTTAGTGATTAAAGCTAAAGTGTTTTCGTAGGTTCGTAGCCCGATGCGCCTACCCCTCAGGTCCGACGGTTTCTCAATACCGGAACCGGACCGGATGAAACAGAACTTGTGCGTGAACATACGGCGCGGAAAAAACGGGATAGCGTGAAACCAGGCCACGTCCTGGCTTTTGGCCACGAGATAGGAAGACATGGAAAACTCGCAAGCGTCATACTCGCCATAATGATACATGCGTTGGTGGCGCAGGCCGCTTTCCACGGTAATGAGGTTCAAATCGATGCCTTCGGCTTGAACTCTTCCCTCCCGCAGGGGCTGCAAATAATCATACTTGTCACAGGCGATGGTGAGTTTTAGTTTAGCCATTGCATCACTTCCCGCGTCGTTTGGTTGGTTTCAAGTCCCCCGGACAGATCATTACTAAAATCCGTCGTGGATTCAACCAGAATTCTTGTTTGGAATTGACAGGTCCGCGTGGGCGGTGCTAAGGGCTGAACTACGATTCCTAAATTTTAAGGAGGCTCTTATGCGCTTCACGGACAAATCAGTCATCATTACCGGCGGCGGCGGCAAGATCGGCAAGGCGTACGCCATTGGCTTCGCTAAAGAAGGCGCGAAAGTCGCGCTCCCCGACATTGCCAGCGCCGATCACGTCGTAAAAGCGATCCGGGACATGGGCGGCACGGCCATCAGCATGGCCTGCGATGTCTCGGATGAAAATAGCGTCAGGGCGATGGTCGTCGAAGTGGCGAAGCAGTTCGGCGGCGTCGATGTGCTGGTCAACAATGCGGCTTACTTCATGAGCGTCAAGAAAAGCGTGTTTTGGGAAATGGCAGTCGATGAATTCGACAAGGCGATGGCGGTCAACGTGCGCGGGTCGTGGCTCTGCGCCAAAGCGGCGTTCCCGTACATGAAGCAGCAGGGAAAGGGGAAGATTATCAATATTTCTTCCGGCACGGCGCTCAACGGCGGCCAGAATTATATTCATTACGTGACGTCGAAAGGCGCGCTCATCGCAATGACTCGGGCAATGGCGAAAGAGCTCGGTGATTATAACATTTGCGTCAACACGGTAAGCCCAGGCTTCGTCGTCACCGAAGGACGGCAAGTGGATCCAGCCTTCAATGCCAGCCGCGTCGCTGGTCGCGCGCTCAAACGCACGCAGGTGGAAACTGATCTGGTCGGCACCGTGATGTTCTTGGCGTCACCCGAGAGTGATTTTATGACCGGCCAGTTGCTCAACGTTGACGGCGGCGCGCATTTTGTCGGGTGAGGTGAGACGAGGGGGAACACGTTTCCTCAATCGTCATGCCCGCCCTTCGGCTGGACTCAGGACAAGCTCCAGCGGGCATCCAGGTTGCAGCGGGGAAGATGTACAGCAGGAGAACTGGATTCCCCCCGTGGAAGAATCGGCCATTATTCCACGGGGCGGGAATGACGACCAGGGAGGCATCGAATCAGTTCCCGAATTTCTGCGACACTACACCTAGAATAGACTTTCAGAACACTTCGAGGTTTACACGAACGCCCGCACGGTGTAGGACGCATGATCGCGCGGGCTTGAAGGCCGCCGACGTTGTCCTATAATGGCCCTGAAATCATGGATATCATCCTGCTCAAGGCCACTGCGGTATTGTATCTTCTGGCAACCGCGAGTTTTGTTTTCTATGTGCTCGTTCACAATACCGCGTCGCGGCTGCCGACGCTAGTTTTGCTCGCTGGATTCTTGCTCCACACGTCGGCCCTGAGCGTCCATTTTCTCCAGGAAGGATATCCCGCCGTAACCCAGTTTCACGAGGCGCTGACTTTCAAGAGCTGGCTCATTGTCGCGCTTTATTTAGTCATTCAAATCAAATACCGGCTGACGGTTCTTGGCGCCATTGTGACGCCGGTGGTATTCCTGATGACCCTTGCCGCCTTCGCGTTCGGCGCCGCCAGCGGCGAGCTGCCGCCGGGATTGAAGACTTATTGGCTGCCGGTTCATTTCACGCTCGCGTTTCTCGGCAACGCGGTCTTCGCTTTAGCCTTCGCGGTGAGCCTGATTTATCTGCTTCAAGAACGCGGCCTCAAGCATAAAAAGATGACCGCGCTCCTCAAACGAATCCCGTCGTTGGAGGCGCTGGACCGGTTGAACTATCAGTTGCTCGTATGGGGTTTCCCGCTGATGACCCTCGGCATCTTGACCGGGAGCCTCTTGGCGCGCATTTATTGGGGGGATTATTGGACTTGGGACCCGCGGCAGATTTCATCGGGAATCGCCTGGCTTTTTTATGGTGCCTTGTTGCATGGGCGTATCACCGCGGGCTTGCGCGGTAAGAAGGCCGCGGTTCTTACCATGTTCGGATTCTGCGTCGTGCTTGGTTACTTTCTCTGGGGCGAAACCTTGTTCCCCAGCCGGCATGGGGGCCGGTTCGAATAAGCCGTGCAAAAAGAGATCGTCATCGTCGGTTTGAACCACCGTAGCGCGCCCATCGAAGTGCGCGAAAGCGTCGCCTTCGAGAACGGCTATGTGCGCGACGCGTTGGTGCGGCTGCGCGGCTATCCCGCCGTCCAAGAAAGCGTGATTCTCTCGACTTGCAATCGCGTCGAAGTGGTCGCGGCGGTCTCCGATGCCGAGACCGCCTGTCATGACATGAAAATATTTCTCGACGAGCAGCGCGCTGGGCATGGCGCGAGCAGTCTGGAGGATCACCTTTACACATACCGGGGCGCCGATGCGGTGCGCCATTTATTTCGCGTGGCCGCAAGCCTCGACTCCATGGTCGTGGGCGAGCCGCAGATATTGGGCCAGCTTAAAGAGTTTTACGATGCTGCGCGGCAAGCCGGTACTGTGGGAACGGTCTTGCATCGGCTCTTCCACCGGTCCTTTTTCGTCGCCAAGCGGGTGCGCACCGAGACCGGCATCGCCAGCCGCGCCGTTTCCGTGAGTTCGGTGGCGGTAGATCTCGCGAAGCGGATCTTCGATAGCTTCGATGACAAGAACGTCATGCTGATCGGCGCGGGCAAGATGGGCGATCTGATGGCGCGCCAGCTCCAGCGCAGCGGCGTGAAGAGTCTGATGGTGACCAACCGTACTTTTGAACGGGCGGTGGCGGTGGCCGAGCGGATACATGGAAGTCCGATCCTATTCGAAGATTTTCCGCGCTATCTTAAGATGGCGGACCTGGTGATTGGCTGCACCGGCTCGCCGGAAATTCTGGTGGATGCACCGGCGGTGGAAAAAGTGCTGCGCGAGCGCAAGCAGCAGCCGATGTTTTTTATCGACATCGGCGATCGGCGAAACTTCGACTCTGCCATTAACGAAATTGACAACGCCTATCTCTATAACATCGATGACTTGAAGGAAGTGGCCGAAGAAAATCTCCAGGAGCGATCCAACGAGGCGCAAAAAGCGGAAGAGATCGTGGTCCAGGAAGTCGAGAGTTTCGGACGTTGGATCGGTTCGCTGGAGCGCGTGCCAACCATCGCCGCGCTGCGCGCGCACTTTGACGGGATTCGCCGGCGCGAATTGGCGAGGTCCTTGAGTGGCAATTTGAAAGATTTGTCCTCGGAACAAAGGCAAGCCCTCGACGACATGACGGCGGCGATGATCAACAAAATGCTGCACGGCCCGATCTCACATTTGAAAAAAGACGCGCCGGAAGAAGACGAAGAGGAGATGCGGTTTATAGCGGCCTTGAAAAAGCTCTTCGACCTGGAGGGCAAATGATCGAATGCGGCCGCGTGGCAGCGGATAAACTGGCGAGGTTAGTGTCGTGAAAACCGTCCGCATCGGCACCCGTGGGAGCGCCCTCGCGTTGGCGCAGGCCAACTGGCTGAAGGGAGAGCTCGAGCGGCAGTGGCCGCAGGCGGAGGTGAACCTTCGAATCATCAAGACCAGCGGCGACCGCTTCGTCGAAGCTTCCCTGCAAGCCATTGGCGGCAAAGGCGTCTTCACCAAAGAGATCGAAGAGGCCTTGCTCAGCCGCGAAATCGATCTCGCCGTGCATTCGATGAAGGATCTGCCGACGGAATTGGCGCCGGGCCTGGCTATCATCGCCGTACCGGAGCGGGAAGATCCGCGCGATGTTTTGGTGTCGCGGCACGGCGCGTGTTTAAGCGAATTGCCCGCCGGCGCGCGCATCGGCACCGGGAGCGTGAGGCGCAAAGCCCAGCTTTTACATTACCGCGCCGATTTATCCGTGGCGCCGATTCGCGGCAACATCGACACCCGTCTCAAAAAGCTCGACGCCGGCGAGGCCGACGCCCTGGTCATGGCGGCGGCGGGACTCAAACGCATCGGCAGGGAGGACCGCATTAGCGAATTTCTTCCTGGAGATATCTGCGTGGGCGCCGCGGCTCAAGGCGCGCTCGCCGTCGAGGCGCGCGACGACGATTCCTTGCGCGAAGAATACGAGTTCCTCGATGACGTGCCGACGCATCTCGAGGTGCAGGCCGAGCGCGGTCTGCTCAAACGCCTCGGCGGCGGTTGCCATGTGCCGGTGGGGGCGCGGGCTCAGGTTTATGGTGAATTGATCGAGATCATCGGCGTTGTCGCCGACCCGGATGGCCATGAGCTTTTCAAGGCCGAACTGGCGGGAATGGCCATGATAGCCGAAGAGTTGGGAAAAGTGTTGGCTGATCGGCTGCTCAGCCAGGGGGCGCAAAAGCTGCTGGCGCGGTTGCAGCCGGAGTAAGCGATTCGTAGGACATGAACGGTAACCACCCGGCGCAGGCATCGCAGATTCTCTTGGGGAAGCGCATCGTGATTACGCGGGCCCGGGCCCAAGCGGATAGCTTGGCGCGCAGAATTGAAGAGCAGGGCGGCGAGGTGATCGAATTCCCGACGATTGAGATACATCCTCCTAGGGATCCACGGCCGCTCGAGGAGGCCATTAAAAAATTAAATTGCTACGACTGGCTGATGTTCACCAGCGCCAACGGCGTCGAGAGATTTTTTGAATGCATGGCCCACTTTAAAAGAAGCGTGGCCGAACTGGAGGACGTTCAAATCGCCGCCATCGGGCCTGAAACGGCGAGACGCTTGGAAACCGCCGGCGTAAAGAACTGCTTGGTGCCCGCGACTTATCAGGCCGAGGGCATTCTTGACGTCCTGAATACGGCAGCCATGCGCGGCAAGCGCGTACTGATCCCGCGCGCGGCCAAAGCGCGAGAAATTTTACCCGAAACGCTACGGCAGTGGGGCGCCGAGGTCGATGTCGTCGAAACCTATCGCACGGTCATTCCACCAGCCGACACAGGCAAGCTGAAAGAAACGCTCCGGCGGCGGGCCATCGACATGGTTACGTTCACTAGCCCCAGCACGGTATCGAACTTCGCGCGGCTGTTCGACGGGCAACGTTTGGCGGATATCTTGACCGAAACGCCGATTGCCTGCATCGGACCGATCACAAAAAAAACCATCGAAGAGCTGGGCGGTATTGCTGCCGTGTCGGCGCGGGAGTTTACGATTCCCGGATTGGTTTACGCCATCGTCGAATATTTCCAACGCAATGTGCCCCCACCCTAACCTCCGCGGAAGCGGGGGAGGGAAAGGGGGGGGATTGATTCTGCTGAAAAACCCTCCGTTCATCCTTCGAGAGCCTCAGGA
>DASWHT010000329.1:0-6323 GCA_036398075.1 Binatia bacterium
TTCAATCCCTTAAATAGGGGATTCATTTGCGGCAGCGAGTCCAAGTTGTCCGCAATCGCCTTAGCCATGTCGTGGACGATGGCTTCGGGGATGCTTTCATGCGTGACGAGAACATTAATCACCGCAAGCTGTGCGATATCCTCCACGACGCCGCGAAAAACGCCTCTCTCCATCGTTACGCCGCGATAATAGGGGACTTCAGCCAGAACTTGTTCCAACTGCCCTCGCGCGTAGGGAACCACGCGCACGTCGGCGCGCTGACTCAAGTCGGTCATGACTTTATTGGGAATCGGGGGCTGAAACTGCGCGTCGATCTTGCCGGCGATCAAAGCGTCTGCGCCTTCGGCAAAGCTCGCGTGCACCGGCGTGAAACTATCGACCGACAATCCCAAGACACCGAAAATCGCGTGGCTATGCTGCTCCATGCCGCTGCCTTTGGCTCCGATGGCGATGCGTTTGCCCTTGAAATCCACGACGCTCTGAATCGGCGAACTGGCAAGTTTCACGAAAAACATCGGCCCGGCGTTGGCGGGCGCGACCATGCGCAACGCGATCTTCTTAGTAAAAGGGTCTGTGGCATCCTTGGCCCTGCCGATCCAGTTCGACGCCATGAAGCCGAACTCAAGCTCGCCGCGGTCCAATTGCTCGGCATTATGGATGCTGGCGTCGGTTGTCTGCACGACGCATTTGTCCGTCTCAGCGCGCCCGCGATTGAACAGCTCCGTGAATGCCGCCCCCTGTGTATAAAAGGTCCCACCGTATTCCGATGTGCCCATTCTCAGTGCCATTGCGTTCTTCCTTCGCTCTCGTTTCTCACCCTCGTTATACTACGCGTTCAACGGCCTGCCAATCGACCCTACCCATGCTCCATGACTCCGCGACGGTGGCTCTAAAGAACCCCGGAGTCGTGCCGATTACAAAAACAGCGATTATTTCTTACGGAGCCGAGAGATTTCCATGTTTGTTGAAAAATGGATGACCCCCGACCCGGCGACTCTCCCGCCCGAAACGACCATCTCGCAGGTGGCGATGGAAATGAGCCGGCTCAAGTTCCGCCACTTTCCCATCACCGAGCCGAGCCGCCACGGTCCGCGCCTGGTCGGCATCGTCGCCAAGTACGACATCGCCCGCGGCTTTCCCAGCAACTTAAATCCATTTTCCATCGAGGTGCATGAAGACAGCGTGTCGCGGCCGGTCTCCGCGGTGATGTCGAAAAAAGTTATCACCACCACGCCAGGCTGCCCCATCGAAGAGGCCGCGGGAACGCTGCGCAGCAACCGCATCGGCGCATTACCAGTGCTGCGCGAAAACCGGCTGGTGGGCATCATTACGGAATCCGACGTCTTCGAAGCATTGGTCAGCGTCACCGCAGCCAAAAGCGGCGGCACCCGTATTATGATCGCCTCCGACTCAAGGACAAGTCCCGTGCCCGATGTAATTAACCTCAGCCGCCGCTATCGCCTCGATCTCATGAGCATCCTCTCTTTTCACGAAAACCGACTGCGCGACCAGGACTTGTCGATCTTTCGCTTCAGTGGCCGCCTCCCCCCCGGATTCAATCAAGATCTTGCGGAACTTGGATTCCGCGTTGTTACCGGCGGGGCTTGATCCAACGCCGCAGACGCTGCCCCAAAAGTTAACTAAGGATTTCCCTAGCACAGCCCTCGGGTTTAACGTTTTGACGAGTTGAAGCGTTTGACCGATTTGAACTTTTATTTCGGCTTGACGCTCACCCATCGGCTGTAATAGCTTTCGGAGTGGTGGGATCGTCGCCATTGTGCTGCAAACTCATCAACTCCTCGAAGCGTAATCACCCGTAACGAAAGGGGCATTCATGGCCATTATCGATTTAGATTCGCACCTGCGCGACGGTTGGTTGCTCGACGAGATTTACCGGCTTCCCGAACCTTTCGCCAAGTACACCCCCGAACGTATCGGCGACGGCAAATACTTTTACTCCAAGTTCGAGCATCAGCTCTCGCCCATGGAAGACCCGGTGGCCAACGCTAATTTCAAGAAACCCGTCACGCACCAGATTTTCTACAATCCCGAAGCCAACCGGCGCGGCAACGAGGTGATGCGTTGGCAGCAAGGCGGCTACGACATGGAATACCGCATGAAAGACAACGCGCGGGAAAACATTGACTATCAGCTGATCTTTCCAACATCCATCGAAATACCTTCGCAGAATCCCGGCCCGCTGGGCGCCGTGGTGAGCCGCGCCTACAACGACTGGGCGTATAGATTGGTCGCCGGCTATCGCGACACGCTTTCGCCCGTGGCGATGATGCCCGCGGGTTGTCCGGATGAGATGCCGAACGAACTGCGGCGTTGCGTCAAAGAGCTCGGTTTCAAGTCGGCCCATCTGGTGAGCTACACGAAGGACAAACAGATGGACGATCCATTGTTCATGCCATTCTACGAAGCCGCGCAGGAGCTCGACGTTCCGCTCTTCTGTCACCCCAGCACGCTCGGCGATGTCGGCACTTTGATTAACCGGCAAACCCATTTCTTCCCGATGCACATTCTTGGCCGTCCGCTCAATTGCGTGGCGCCTCTGGTTGCCATGGTGCTTGGCGGGATTTTCGAAAACTTCCCGCGCCTCAAAGTCGTATTCTTCGAGGTCACCGCAGAGTTTTTGGTTTATTGGATGCACCGCATGGACGACGACTATGAAGTCATCAAGGAAGCCGGCATGTGTCCACAGCTCAGCATGGCGCCTTCGGAATATGTGCGCCGAAACTGTTACATCAGCTGCGAAGCCGATGAAAAGTGGCTGCCGCTCGCACTGGCCGAAGTCGGCGAAACCCACGTAGTCATGGCAACCGATTATCCGCATTTCGACTCGACCTTTCCGAACACGGTGAAAGGCCTTCGCGAGCGCGTCGATATCTCGCCGCGCCAAAAGAAACTCATCTTGGAAGATAACGCGCTCGAATTGATCCGTATGTAATGGGTCTTGACTCATAGATGGAGAGGGGCCGAAACATGGCACAACGACAATTCCTACAGGCTAACGACCGGCAGAAAGAGCGGGCCTATTCCCCGGCGGTCAAAGTCACCGGCGGAACGACAATTTATCTTGCCGGGTACGGTGCCTTTCAAGACGAGGCGGGGAAAAGCTACGCCGGCGATTTCGACGCCCAGGTGCGGTTGAGCTTCGGGCGCATGCGCGAGACGCTGGAGAAAGCCGGCGGCAAGCTCGACGACATCGTCACGATGACGGTCTTCATAACCGATATGGCCAATGGCACGCGCTTTACCCAGCTCCGCAAAGATTTTTTTCAGGAAGGGCGCTACCCCGCCAGCGCGCTCATCGGCATCAAGGATCTGGCGCGGCCTGAAATGATGGTGGAGATACAAGCGATCGCAGTTGTGGACTGAGAGCACAAGAAAAACTCGAATATCGAAATCCGAAATTCGAAACAAATCCAAATGCTCTAAATGCGAAAAATTCTAAACGAGCTCGTTTCGGATTTTCGATATTTGTTTTTTGCCTTTGAGTGTTCCAGTTTGTTTCGGATTTGGAGCTTCGGATTTCGGATTTAAAAAGGTTCTACACAGGAGGTGAATTATGGGATCGCCACTCAAAGTTTCCGGCATCGATCACGTCGTTTTTCACGTTAGAGATCTCGGACGAGCGAGAAAGTTCTACGTCGATTTCCTCGGCATGACGGTCGATCACGAGCGCTCCTGGCAATGCTTTCTCAAATGCGGCAATCAAGGCGTCGCGCTCTTCGAAGTGGACAATGGAGAAGAAGTGCACGGCGGCAGCGAGGTCAATCACATGGCGCTGCGGCTCGCCGCCGGGGATCTAGAGCGAACAAAAAAGACGCTGGAAGACGCGGGCATTGAAGTCCACGGCCGCCAGGGCGATCCAACCTGCATCTATTTTCACGATCCCGACGGGCATCAGTTGCAACTATTGATGCCGAACGAATAGCCCGCTCACGGAGAGCGGTGTTTGATCTATCTGCGTGCTGGGATGCCGGCCGCGCGACTGCGCTTCAGTGACGGTTGTGACCGAAGGTTTTGTCGTAGTCGCGTTGCAACTCCTTGGGAATAAATTCATCTTCGATCTTGCGAATCTTTTCAGCCGGCAAAACAGGATCTTGCGTGCGCGGGACCATGCCGACCGGGGACGCTTGAGCCCTCTTGTTCCACTCTTCGAGCACCCCGGGGCCGCGCTCTTTGAACTCGTGTAGTAATTCCCAGGTGGCCTGCAAACCATTTGCCGTTGTCAGGCTCGGGTAGAGCACCGCGGCGGCGCCGAGTTTTTGAAACTCTTCGAAGGTCGGCGATGGGCGCGGTCCATAGTAAGGCGCGATCACGGGCCCGGGGATGCGCCGGCAAGCCTCTTCGATCTCTTCGCGCTTGGTGAGCGTGTTCACCCAGATCGCGTCGACGCCGGCTTCCTTGACGTACCGGCTGGATCGCTCGACCGCGTCTTGAAAGCTCCCGCTCTCCGAGCCTATGGAGTCGCAACGCGCGCAGATGACAAAATCGGCGTCAAGCTCTTTTTTCGCCGCCACCGCTGCTTTGTATTTGCCGATGGCTTCTTCCACGGAGATCAAGCGGCGACCGGCGAGGGTCCCCGATTTTTTCGGCGCTTCCTGATCTTCGATATGAAGACCGGCGGCGCCGGCGCGGATGTACGCCTGCACCGTGTAATAAACGTTCACGGCGTTGCCGTAACCCGTATCGGCATCGGCGAAGACGGGGATCCCGGTAACGTTGGTAATCCGCCGCACCGCTTCCACCATTTCGCTCAACCCGAGCAGCCCGACGTCTGGGTAACCGTAAACATATGCCGCCACCTGCGAGCCGGACATGAAGAACCCCTCGTAACCGAGTACTTCGGACATCCGCGCGTGCAGCGGGCTGAAGCCGCCGGACATAACGAGCAATTCGCGCCGCCTTAATAGTTCCTGAAATCGGGTCGTGATTCTGTTTTCCATAGTCAAGCCTCTTTATCACAATGCGCGCTGATGCGAAATTCACCGTCAAAGTTTTGACGAGCCGCCGGAACTGAGGTGTCAGAGATCGCTGTTGATCGCGATCGATATCAGCATTGAAACTAGCCGCCATGGCCGAAAGGGGAATTTTTCAGAAAATTACTGCGTGTGAGTAAAATACCGCCGCCGTTTTACAAACGCGCTTCGCCGATCCGCGCTGCGGGGAGATCATAGCCCGCATTCAGCTCGGAAAGCCGCTGCTCGACGCGGGGCGCGCGTTGCTGCGCGCCGAGTGCCGCTCCTAGAAAGTGGCGCTGCGTCGACCAAGTTCCATCGCGGTCACTCGCCCAGGAGTTTTTTCATCCTGCCGATGATATCCGCTGGCTGGCTCAACGCGTCTTTGACGATCTTTTCCAATTCGTCACCGGAAGTGGGATCGAGGTCGAACTTTCGCTTTTCGAGATCGGCGAGAAATTCCTTGTCTTCCCTGGTCTTGTTGAACGCTTCACGCAACATCTTGACCCGATCCGTTGGAGTGCCGGGGGGTCCCGATCATCGGCCGACCCAAAGCGCCGGAGGCCAACATCACGCTCGCGAGCCGGCGGGTGGCCTCTGGAGTCTTGTATCTATCCATGAGCCCCCAGACGGTTGGGGTATCAGGCAACTTTGCGGCACGCTTAGCGCTTCCTTTCGGCCGATGAGCTGGTCGAAATAGAGCGATGGAACGATCGACCCGATGATCGTCAGGCCGTCGGGCTTGGTCCTACATGGGCGCAATGGGTTCGATTTATTCCCAAGCGGAAAATCGCGGATCGTACGGAGAACAAAACGATCCATGAAGAAACTGACAGCCCATTGAACTAGCGTTGCGATAGGCGGGGCCGAACGGCAGCCGACCGTTTAATGAATAACGGCACTTTCTCGCGAACCTGTTTCGGACGGGAACGGCGCATGAGATCAAGAAACTCCCGGGCGGTTTTGGATACGGCCCGTTCGCCGTGGTAAATAATGTAGCTTTGACTTTCCAGTTTGAAGCCGCGCACTTTTAGCGCTTTAAACATTCCGCGCTTGATGTCGTCCTTCGCAACGTCCTTATAGACGATTCCCAACCCAACCTTTCTGGCAATCGCCTCCTTGGCGGCAGAAGGCGCCTCGCACCGCAATGCGATATCGAACGTCAATCCTTTCTCCTCCAGCGTGTGTATGTCTCTTTGAATTGTACCGATACCCCATTGGGCTCCGGTATGATCAGCGGCACGCGTTGAAATTCGCGAAGTGAAATCGTCGTCTTGCGAGCGAGACGATGCGTGTTCGACACGAGAAACAATAGCCTCTCTTTGCGATAGGGCTCAACGGCGATCTGAGATG